>JBJMQN010000393.1:0-2803 GCA_045802665.1 Myxococcaceae bacterium
CTGTTCCGCAAGCGCCTCTACGAACGAGCGCGCGACGTTCTGGAACGCGCGCAGCGGATGGATCCTGACGACGCCAAGCTCGCTCAGCTGCTGAAGGACCTCTACCTCGAGATGGGAGACGAGGCGGCGGTCGATCGCGTCGCGGGCAAGAAGGATCGCGAGTACTTCGTGCGTCAGACATTGGCGACCTTGAAGGCGCAGAACGTGATCGCGCTCCTCACCGGCGCCCTGAAGGAAGCGGCGAACGCGCTGCAGACGAAAGATCCCGCGGCCGCCAAGCGCGCGCTCGTGGCAGCCAGCTCTGACGACAAGGCGTCCGCGGCGTTTCCGTTCCTGCGCGGCGAGCTGCTCCTCTGGGAGAGCGAGTTCGAGAAGGCGGAGATCGCCTTCAAAGCTGCCGTCGAGCGCAAGCCCGACTTCGGTCAGGCGTGGAACCGGCTCGGCGATCTGCACCAGACGCGCGGCGAGCTGAAGGAATCCGTTCCGTTCTACGAGCGCGCCGTGAACTCCACCCCGGATGATCCCGGCGCGTGGGAGGACCTGGGCGACATCTTCTCCACCATCGGCGAGAAAGAGCGCGCGGTGGAGGCGTACCAGAAGGCCGCGAAGCTGAACCCGTCCGGCAAAGCGTCCGACAAGCTCACCTCACTGGATCGCGCGCCGAAGATCGTCAACGACACGCCCATCGTCGGGAAGATCCACGCGCTCGGTTGGAATCCCTCCGGCGGCGCGGTGTCTCCGCTTCAGGCCGCGGCTATTCCCGGCTCGGGCCAGCTCATTTTCTCCGGCAACGTGGGCCCCGTCGGCAAAGAGGCGGGTCAGGTCGCGTTCAGCTGCATCAAGGCGCGCGCCGCGGAGCTTGGAATTCTGGAGCAGGTCCGCAACCACGATCTGCACCTTCACTTCGAGGACAGCGAGTTCACGAAGGAAGGTCCGTCCGCGGGCCTCGCGCTGGTGCTGGTGGGAATCTCCGCGTACACCGGCCGGCCGCTGAAGGGCGCGCTGGCGGCGTCCGGTGAAATTTCGCTGCATGGCGATGTCCGCGCGGTGGGCGGCATCCACGAAAAGATGGTGGCGGCGAAGCTGTTCGGCATCAAGACCGTGCTCGTCCCGAGGAGAAATCTCCGCGACGTGCGCGAGCTGCCCTCGGAAGTGCGCGACGCGATCGAATTCATCCACGTGGATACGGTGGGCGAAGCGCTGCAGAAAATCCTGCTGTCGAAGTAGGTCCTTTAGGAAAACCATGAACCGGTCGGTCAACTACTACGAAGTGCTCGGCGTCGAGCGAAGCGCCGACGAACGCGCGATCAAGAAGGCCTACTTCGCGCTCGTCAGGAAGTACCCGCCCGAGACGCACCCGGAAGAGTTCCAGCGGATCCGCGAGGCGTACGAAGTCCTCTCGAATCAGGACGCGCGCAAGGCGTACGACTCCGACGATCAGTACGCGCAGTACGGCGAGGAGTACGGCGCGCTGATGCGGGCCGCGAGTCAGGCGTTCGACGTCGGCGAGCACGACAAGGCTCAGGCGCTGCTGCTCTCCATCCTCGAGCGAAAGCCGGATCTCTTCGCCGCGCGCGACATGCTGGGGATGAGCCTGCTGCGCACGCAGAAGTACGAGGCGGCGCTGAAGGAGTTCAACCGCCTCACCGCAGAGCAGCCGCAGAACCACCTTTACTTCCTGCACAAGGCGTACGTCTTCCACGCGCAGAAGAAGTACCCGCAGGCGCTGCAGAGCTACGAAGGCGCGATCAAGATCAACGGGGCCGACATCGCCACGCTGGTGTCCACCGCGGACTGCCTCACGGCGATGGGGATGTACGAGCAGGCGCTGGGGCACCTCGACAAGGCGATCCACCTCGACGGCACGGTGGACATGCAGGACTTCAGCATGCTCATGCGCAAGCTGGAGATTCAGCTCCTGCGCAACCGCTCCGATCTCGCGGACAAGGAGATGGACCTCATCATGTCCATCCTCCCGCCGAACGATCCGGACTCGCGCAAGTACGTCGCGAGCCGCCTCGCCTCACTCGCCGCGGACATGTTCGCCCTGCAGCGCAGCGCGGACGCGAACCGGCTGCTGAAAAAGTCGCGCGAGCTGGATCCGAAGGGCACCCACCAGGAATTCCCGGTGAAGGTGAAGCTCCGCATCGACGAGCTGCCGGAGAAGAGCCAGAGCTGGCTGAAGAACCTCGCCACCGAGCCGGATCCCTACAAGCTCAAGGGCAGCGCGATGGGCTGGCCGGTGTTCCTGTTGATCGTCGCGATCGGATGGATGTTCTTCACGTTCGTCGCGGCGGCGGACAGCCGGCGGCTGTGGAACTCGGACTTCAAGGGCTACATGCTCTTCGCGCTGGTCTTCGGACCGCTGTTCGGCGCGTGGTGCATCCGCTGGATCCGCAAGGTGCAGAAGAGCCCGTACAAGAAGTTCACCGCGGTGCATCCGCTCTATCTGCTCGAGGTGAACGTCGACGAAGTCGTCGCGTGGCCTTTCGCGAATCTTCAGGAAGTCTTCGTCACGCACCACTCGACGAACGGCGTGTACACGAACAGCATCGTGCGGCTGAAGTTCCCGAACACGAACTGCCAGGTCTCGATTCGAGGGCAGAGCGCGTCGGTGGACTGGGCGAACCACGTGCTGGCTCGGCGGCGGCGCGTGCTCGAGCTGCTCGCGTCCGGATTGCTCGAAGGCGAAGAGGGCTGGAACTTCATCCCCGCCGAGCAGCTCCGCACCGACATCTCCCGTCAGAAGCCTGCGTCCGATTACAAGCCGGCGCTCCGGTACTACGGCGCGGTGGCCGCGGCC
>JBJMQN010000394.1:0-5155 GCA_045802665.1 Myxococcaceae bacterium
GACTTACGCGCGTGGTGGGTGAGAAGGGCGTGCTCCCTCAGCGAGCACAGAAGCTCGATCCTTCGCTGCCACTGCGCGAGGACGAGCTGCTCATCGACGTGGAGAGCCTCAACATCGACGCCGCGTCGTTCAAGCAGATCAAAGAGTCCGTCGGCGGCGACACCGAGAAGATCAGCGAGACCATCCAGCGCATCGTGAAAGAGCGCGGGAAGATGCAGAACCCCGTCACCGGCTCAGGCGGAATGCTCATCGGCCGGGTGCGCGAGATTGGCCCGGCGCACCCCGCGAAGAAGACGCTGAAGCCCGGCGATCGGATCGCCACGCTGGTGAGCCTGACCCTCACGCCGCTGGTGATCAGCAAGGTGAAGGCGGTGCACGCGGCGATCGATCGCGTGGACATCGAAGGGCACGCGATCCTGTTCGGCAGCGGCATCTATTCGAAGCTGCCCACCGACATGGCAGACACGCTCTCGCTCGCCGCGTTGGACGTGTGCGGCGCGCCGGCGCTGGTGGCGAGGTTCGTGAAGCCGGGGATGAAGGTCGCGATCCTGGGAGCGGGCAAGAGCGGTGCGCTGTGTCTCGCGCAAGCGCGCAGGTCGATGGCGGGGAAGGGGACGCTCATCGCGATGGACATCTCGAAGAGCGCGCTGGAGACGCTCGCCGGCATCGGGCTCGCGGACAAGATCCTGCCGCTCGATGCGACGAAGGGCGTGGACGTGATGCAGGCCGTGTCGGAGGCGACCGGCGGGACGCTCTGCGATCTCGTCGTGAACTGCGCGTCGGTGCCGAACACGGAGATGGCGACGATCCTCTCGGTGAGGGACGGCGGCACCGCGATCTTCTTCTCGATGGCAACGTCGTTCTCCACCGCGGCGCTGGGGGCGGAGGGCGTGGGCAAGGACGTGACCATGATCATCGGAAACGGCTACGCGCCCGGCCACGCGGACCTCACGCTGGAGCTCCTCCGGGCTGAGCCGAAGCTCCGCGCGCTGTTCGAGCAGCGGTACGTCTAGCGGCCCGCCGTTCAGATCCCGCCGTCGCCCGGCGGGCAGTTGTTGTTCTTCACGCACGCCTGACGGCCGTTGCAGTCCTTCACGGTCTGACCCGACGAGCAGTTCAGCGTGCAGCCTGCGTTCGCGCACGTGCACAGCGCATCGCCCGCGCAGTTCACCGAGCACCCGCCGTCCGCGCAGGTGACGTGACAGGTGGAGTTGCCCTGGCAGTCCAGCGTGGACGACGGGGACAGCGTGACGTCGCAACTGCTGCCGCCGCCGCAGGTCACGGACGAAGACGCTCCCGCGGTGATCTGGCACCCGGAGGTCCCGGTGCACGTCGCGTTCGAGTTGTCCCCGATGTTCTGCACGCACGTGCTGTTCGACGAGCACGAGGTGTTGCAGCCGCTGCCGCACGTTCCCTGGCAGGTGGTGCCGTTCGAGCAATGCGACGTGCAGTTGGCGCCGCAGGCCACGTTGCAGGTGTTGTTCTTCTGGCAGTCGAAGGAAATGTTCGACGGCAGCTGGTCCACCGGGGTCCCACCGTCGACGCCGCCGTTCAGCGTGCAGGTGCTGCCGTCGGTGCAGCTGCAGCTCGTGCCGCTGCAGTTACACGCGCCGGTGCAGACGGGCGCGTTGGCGTTGCCGCACGCGTAGAGCGCTCCGACGGCGAGCACCACGACAGATGAGAGCAGAGCGATTTTCCGGTTCATGACGTTCCTCCGTGCGGCACAAAGGCGTACCACACCTGAAGTTCCTCCAGTGGGTGGAGCGCTGCGCAATGACGGCGGCACGCAATTTCGCACCTCTGCGCTGCGCAACGAATTTGCAGAGTGGGAGGGCATGGGGCGGGCGTGGGTGTGGGCGGCGGCGGCGTTGGGGTTGGGGTCGGTGGGGTGCGGGGTGCGTTCGGCGCAGGCCGACACGCCGCGAGAGCCAGCTGAGGCGCTGGCCGAGCTGGGTGGTGTGGTGGGGAGCGGGCGGGGCGTGTGCAACCGTGACGAGGCGTGGCGGGCGCGCTTTCACGCTGCACAGAAGTCGACGGAGGAGGCGCTGCGCGGTGCGGTTCGAAGGACCGCCCATCGCGAGACCGCGGCGCCGGATGTGGCGAAGCTGACGTGGGGCGCTCGTCAGGTTCGCACCTCCGGAGGTGGCTTCGCGCAGGCCGCCTGGAGCGCGGACGGGCACAGCCACGTTTTCTGGTTCGGCGAGGATGGGTCGCCGGTCGGGAACGTGGCTCTGCCCGGTTCCGTCTCCGAGCCGATCGCTGACGAGTCCGGAAATCTCTACGCGGTGGGCGTGGGCGCGAGGGGAGAGGGCTACATCCTCGCGGCGACCGCGAACGCATCCATCCGCTGGGCGAAGAAGCTGGGGGCGGTCGTGGGGCCTGAGCTCGTGCCCAGCACCGTGTTCGACGGCCAGCTCGTCCTCACCGACGGCAGGGTGTTCGCGATCGAAGACGGAGCGCCCCTGTGCGGCGCCTCGCTCAACGGCTCGTAGCGTCGTCATCGACCCAGCGTCGGCTGACCTCATTGCGCTGCGTCATCGCGATGCGATCGATCAGCGGATCTTTCCGAAGCCACTCACTCGGGCGGTGAAAAGCGCGCGGGCGCTCGGGAGTCCGTTAAGGTCGTCTCATGCCGGGCCCGTTTATCGACGACGCGCAGATCGCTCGCGCGCGTGACGTTGCGAAGGACGTCACGCAGCCGATCTTCGATTTCATTCACAAGAACTCCTCCGTCTCCGTCGAGCGCACGGTCTTGCGCCTCTTCGGCATCAGCGGCGCGGGCGCGATGGGCGTGCCGCTCGCGAACCTCATGGTGGACAAGCTGAAAGCCGCCGGCGTCATCAACCGCGGCGCCGCGTACTGGTACGGGCGGGCCCTGCAGCTCGGCGCGCAGTCTCCCGCTGACGCCGTGGAGCGGATCGCCGCGCTGCCGGCCGACAAGTTGAAGCCGCTCTCCGCCGAGATGGAGGGCAACCTCCGCGACGAGATCCGCCGCGAGGCGCGCGCTTCGTTCAACGAGCTGAAGTCGCGCATCGCCGATCGCGACGCGCTGAAAAAAGAGCTCGGTCAGGGCAAGACGCCGCACAAGTACGTCATCGTCGCCACCGGCAACATCTACGACGACGTCGATCAGGCGCGAGCGGCAGCTCAGGCGGGCGCGGACGTGATCGCGGTGATCCGGTCCACCGCTCAGTCGCTGCTCGACTACGTCCCGCACGGCGCGACGACGGAGGGCTACGGCGGGACCTACGCGACGCAGGAGAACTTCCGGATCATGCGCGAGGCGCTCGACGACGAGTCGAAGAAGCTGAAGCGCTACGTGCAGCTCACCAACTACTCGTCCGGGCTCGCGATGGCGGAGATCGCCTTCGCCGCCGCCTACGAGAAGCTGGACATGCTGCTCAACGACGCGATGTACGGAATTCTTTTCCGCGACATCAACATGCGCCGCACGTTCCTCGATCAGTACGTGTCGCGCCGCATCTGCGCCGCCGCCGGGATCATCATCAACACCGGCGAGGACAACTACATCACCACCGCGGACGCGTTCGACGCGGCGCACACGGTCATCGCCTCGCAGTTCATCAACGAGTCCTTCGCCCATAGGGCCGGCCTCAAAGACTGGCAGCTCGGCCTCGGCCATTCCTACGAGATCGATCCCGCCCGTCCCGAGACGCTGCTGCTCGAGCTCTCACAGGCCATGCTCGTCCGCCGCTGCTTCCCGAACGCGCCGTGCAAGTACATGCCGCCGACGAAGCACAAGGAGACGGACATCTTCTTCAGCCACGCGTACGACGTGATGGCGGATCTCGTCGCCGTCTGGACGCGGCAGGGCATTCAGCTCCTCGGGATGATGACGGAGGCGATGCATACGCCGCTGCTCGCGGATCGCTACGTGGCGCTGAAAGCCGCCGACTACATCCACCGGGCGGCCCGCGGCATCGACGAGGAGTTCCAGGTGCGCGAGGACGGGAAGATCGCCGAACGCGCGCGGTTCGTCTTCGGCAAGGCGATGGAGCTGCTCGACGAGTGCAAGAAGGACGGCCTCACCACCGCCATCGGCCATGGGCGCTTTGGCGACGTGAAGCGCACCGAGACCGGCGGCAAAGGCCTGGATGGCGTGTTCGAACGCGGCCCTGATTATTTCAACCCGCTGCTCGAGATTCTGGAGAAGGAATCGTGATCGCAACCGCTCTCGCGTTGTCGCTGCTCGCCGCGAACCCTGCTCCCGCTGAAGAGCTGGTTCCGTTCAAGGCGCCGCCGATCCGTCTGCAGATCCCCTCCGCCTGGAACCACACCGAGGAAGAGGGCTCGCACCGCTTCTCCGCGAAAGAGGGCGAGGCCTACTTCGAGCTGGACGTGGGCAAGGTTCAGACCGCCGGGATGAAGGCTCAGACCTGCGTGGACAAGATCACGCAGGCGATGGGCGGCAAGTTCGACAAGAAGAAGCTCGGCGGTCAGCCCGCGGCGATGAAGACCGTGACCGACAAGGACGAGGCCGGCAAAGAGTTCGTCACCCGCATGTACGTGGGCTGCGATGGCAAGACGACGTGGTCGCTCTCGTTCCACATGATCAAGGAGAAGCAGGCCCAGTTCGCGCCGACGGCAGACGCGGTGGTGAACAGCGTGGAGTTCTTGAAGGCGGAGAAGTGAGCATGGAAGTTCGTCAGAGCAAGAAGCTGGTCCGCCCTTATGGAGATCGCCGCGACGACGGCGTGATTCAGATGTCGTTCACGCTCCCGGTGCCCGCGACGGAGAAGGCGCGCGAGGCCGCGCAGCAGCTGTGCGAGCAGATGGGCTTCACCGACATCAAGGTCGCCGCCGTCGAACGCGCCGCGGACAACTACACGATGTTCATCGTCTACGCGCGCACCGACAAAGCGGTGGACTACGCGGCGATCAAGATCCCCGAGGTCATCGTCCACAAGATGGGGTTCGACGATCTCAACGCGTTCATCCAGAAGGAGCTCGGAAGGCGCATCGTCGTCTTCGGCGCGTGCACCGGCACGGACACGCACACCGTGGGCATCGACGCCATCCTGAACATGAAGGGCTTCGCCGGCGACTACGGCCTCGAACGCTACCCGGCCTTCGAGGCGTTCAACCTCGGCAGCCAGGTGCCGAACGAAGACCTCATCACGCGCGCGATGGCGAA
>JBJMQN010000395.1:0-10608 GCA_045802665.1 Myxococcaceae bacterium
ACCTCCGCGAGGACATGGACGCGGGCGGCATGGGCGGCGGCATGGACGCCGGCGATGGCGGCATGACGATGGCGCAGTGCACTGCCGCGACGTGGTTCGACGGGGGCCAGCGCCCTGACGGCAGCGTGGAGCTCGACCCGATCCCCTCCAACTTCGACGCGGGCGCCTGGCTCGGGCCGGTGGCGATCCCGGGCTCGTCCGCACCCGATCCCGTCGGCGCGTTCCGCTTCATCTGCAACGCGAGCCACCTCGGCTACGACGACCCGATCGTCTACTGGGGCCAGCCGGGCTGCTCGCACCTGCACCAGTTCTACGGCAACACGCTGGCCAATGCGTTCTCGACGTACGAGTCGCTGCGGACCACTGGCGAGAGCACCTGCGGCGACGTCCTGAACCGCTCCGCGTACTGGATCCCCGCGATGATGAACGGCAAGGGCAAGGTCGTGCGGCCGGATTACGTCGCCATCTATTACAAGCGCTACCCGAAGGACTCGCCCGAGTGCGCCAAGCACGCCACCGCGTGCGTGCCCATGCCGCGGGGTCTGCGCTTCGTGTTCGGCTGGAACAAGGCCGAACCCGGGCTGCCCGACGTGTACCGCGCGTGGTTCAACTGCGATGGCACGGGGCTGCCTGCAGACGCGGGCGTGGTCTCGGGCCACTTCGCGGACATCCCTACCGCGGCGCAAAATTGTCCAATCGGTGCGCACCTGGGCGCCATCGTGAACGCGCCGGATTGCTGGGACGGCAAGAACCTCGACAGTCCGGATCACCGCTCGCACATGGCTTACGAGTACGACACGCACCTGGGCTACACGAAGTGCCCGGACGACCATCCGTACATCATCCCGACGTTCACGCTCGGCGCCTGGTACACGGCGGACGCGGACCTGGATCGTTCGGGCACCTGGACAGAGGGCGTGACGCAGACGTGGAGCCTGTCGTCGGACGGCGTGGGCGCTCCCTCGGTGACGCCCGGCACGACATTCCATGCCGACTGGTTCGGGGCGTGGGATGACGACACGCTCACCAAGTGGACGGACAACTGCATCAACAAGCAGCTGAACTGCTCGGGCGGCAATCTCGGAAACGGCCAGGAGATGAAGAATTTCCCCGGCTTCAGCTACGTCGCGAATCCGCACCTCGTGGATCCGCCCGACTCGGGCATGTGACGGCGCTTGGCGCTCGACGCGCAGATCGCCGTCCTCGCGGAGCTGAATGAGGCACGGAAGGGCATCTTCTCGTATCGAGCCCTGTCCGCGATCGTCGCGAAGATCCGGAGTCTCCGACCGGCGTCGTGTCACCTTCCGCTTCGAGTCAAAGAGATCGACGAGACGGTGGCTCGCATCGACGAGCTCTGGGCGCGCATCTGCTACCTCGATGAACGCGATGCGATCTCGGTGCTGTTGCGAGTGGGACCACGCCGCGATGTCACGATGACCGAGCTGCTCCGCGAGCCGCCGGGGCTGTTCGGGTCGTACGATCTGTCGGCGCTCGGCTGCGCGATGCTCGCGTACCGCGTCTCGCCCGAGTACTGGCGGCCCGCTGTTTCGGAGGAGCTTGTGCGCGGCGGGGATTCTCGTGATCCGCTCGTGCTGCTCGCTTATCTCGGCGCGGTGAATCTGGAGCCCAACGCCGAACGCGAGCTGCTGCAGGGACTCGTCGAGCCGGTCGCCCGCCTGGAGGCCGCGCACCTTTCTGGGACACTGGACAACGATCGGATCGCCGATCTCGTCGCGGAGAATCGATCGCTGCTCGAAGGGATTCCGGGCAGCGCATGGTTTCAGCCGTCGCGAAGGATCACCGGGCTCGTGTGCCCCGTGTTGTCGCAGCGGGTCGCGGCCGTGGCTGGATGGCGACCTCAGTAGTTGTAGTGCGCTCCTTCTGAGAGAGTGCTTCGGATGATCTCGATGATCGCTGCGCTGTGCCTCGCTTCAGCTCCGGTCGATGCCTCTGCACACGTGGTGTCCGCCGAGGGTACGGCGATCGCCGCCGCTCGGGTGGATGTCTGGGACAGCAGCTTCGCCGTGGATGGCGTCGCGTTCGATCCCGATGGCGTGGCGAGGATCTGGAACCCGGTCGTCGGCGTGAGCGATGCGAAGGGCGCGGCTCGATTTTCGGTTCCCCGGCCCAACAATCCGTTCTCGTCCGGGAAACTGCTCGCTGTGGCGGTGACCGCGGACGGGTTCGCGCCGTTCTTTCGGGTGGTGGAGGTCGCGAATGGTCGGCTCGACATCGGCGAGGTGAAGCTGGAGCGAGCGTCGGAGGTGACCATTTCGTGCGGTCTCGAAGGCGTGAGCGTTCAGCTCTCGATGGGACGCGATGTCCGCAACAGCTCGACCGGCAAAGATGGGAACGCGGTGTTCAAGGGACTTCATGGCGGAAAAGCGCACGTGAAGGTGTCCCGGTTGTGGGCCCAGCCAGGCGAACGGCTCGGCGAGCGCGACTTCGAAGTCCCCGCCGGCAAGCCGATCGAGGTTCAAGTGGATGCGAAGCGCACCGGCGCGGATCTGGAGATCTCCGGGAAGGTCGCGGACCCAATTGGAAAGACGGGCGTGAAAGTGTGGGCGTCGTGTGGAGCGGTCTCGCGGACCGGTGAGATGAAGGCGGACGGCGCGTTCGTGATTCGCGATCTGCCGAAGGGCGACTGCCTCGTTCGAGCGGCGGAGGATCTTCCGTACATCCCGCTGGAACGCGTGCGGCGGACGGAGATGAAGATCCCGGCGGGCAGCAAGAACGTCGCGCTCACCTTGCCGTTGGCGCCTTAGCCAGTTGCAGCCTCGTCAATCGGCCTGAAGTTTCAGTTCGAGGTGTCAGATGAGACGAGCCCTTCCACTCGGCGTGATCGTCATGCTCATGCTCGGCGCTGGCTGCGCCACGACCTACGTCACGAACAGTTGGACCTCGCCTGCCGTCCAGGCGCCGGAGCAGCGGCCGAAGAAGACGCTCGTGGTGGCGCTGTTTCCAACTGAGGCGGCCCGGCGCACGCTCGAGGACAACCTGAGCGGGCGGCTCGGACACGAAGGGGTGATGGCTGTCCCCGCGAACCGGTTCTTCAACGACCCGTCCGAGATCAACCGCGACTCGCTGCAGCAGGTCGCCCAGCGCGAAGGCTTCGACTCCGTCGTGATGTCCCGCTTCATGGGGATTCACTACGGCTACTACACCTCACCGTCCCCTACGTTCGGCGTAGGGATGGGATTCGGCGGGTACTACGGCTACGCGCCCTACTTCGGCGCCGGCGGCAATTGGTACTACCCCGACCAGGTCTATCCACAGGAAGAGGCCGTCGTGCAGACCAGCCTCTTCGACACGAGGAACAACGGAAAGCTCCTCTGGTCCGCGACGAGCAAGACCGTCGATCCGACTCAGTCCGAGCACGAGATGGGCGTCATCGCGAGCAAGGTCGTGAAGCGGATGCAGAAGGATGCGGTGCTTTGAAAAGGCGTTGAGCGCTCTCAGGCGCGGGCCTTACCGCTTCGCAATGGCTCGACGAGCGTCGTCAGCGCGTCGACGAAGTGGCGCACGCGTGACGGGAGATACGCCTTGCTCGGATAGACGACGTGGATGGGCCTCGTGGGTGGCGGCGTCTTCGGGAAGAGGATCTTCAGGCGGCCTTCGCGCACCGCGTCCTTGCAGACGATCGCCGGCACCCGAGCGATCCCGACTCCCGCCACCGCCGCATCGCACGCCACTTCGTGGTCGCTCACGATCAGCACCGGATCGATCCGCGCCCTCACCCCGCCGACGTCCCACGTCTCGAACGGGCTCAGGCCGATGCAGCGGGCGTCGCTGAGCTCGGCCGCTTTCGGCGTCCCGTGCGTCTTCAGCAATCTGGGACTCGCGACGTAGTGCATCACTGCTTCGCCGAGCTTCTTCGCCACCAGCGATGAGTCCTTCAGCAGTCCGATCTGAATCGCCACGTCGAGGCCGTCTTCCACGACGTTGATGCGGCGACTCGCGAGGATGAGCTCGACGCGCGCCTTCGGGTGGCGGATGAGAAACTTCGACACCACCGGCGCGAGGTAACGCCTTCCGTAGAGCGTGGGCGAGGCCACGCGAATGAGGCCGACCGGATCGGTTTCGCCCTGCTGCACCTCGTTGTTGGCCTGATCGATCTGCGTCACGATCGCCGCGCACCGGTCGTAGTACGTCGCGCCGGCGCCGGTGACCCGGAGCTGACGCGTCGTGCGTTCCAACAGGCGCACCGACAGCCGCTCTTCGAGGTTCGCGATTCGTTCGCTGATGCTCTGCTTCGTCACGCCCAACTGGGACGCCGCCGCGGTGAAGCTTCCCGCTCGGACGACGGTGACGAAGAGGACCATGTCGGAAGGGTTGATTTGCATGCCGTCAACCCTAGCCTGACGGTGTTTCAATGTCGGTCAGGATTGCCTTGACGGTCTGGCGCCGCCAAGGTGTCGCGCATGCTCAAACTCTACGTCGCTCCCAGAACCCGTTCGACTCGCGCTCGCTGGCTCCTCGAGGAGATGGAGGTGCCATACGAGGTCGCGAAGCTCGATCTCGCCGCCGGCCAGAACAGAACTCCCGAGTACCTGGCCCTCAACCCGTTCGGCGAGCTCCCCGCGTTCGTGGATGGCGAGCTCACGCTCTTCGATCAGGCCGCGGTCATCCTGCATCTCCTGGAGCGTTTCCCGGAGAAGGGCCTCGCGCCGTCGGTGGGCTCGCCTCATCGCGCTCAGTTTCTTCAGTGGCTGCTGTTCGCGGAGACCCGGCTGGAGCCCTTGATCCTCGACTACTACCCCGGAGCGCGGAAGTCCGGCGCGCCCGAGGGTGCGCTCTCGGAGGCGCTGTCCGTGATCGATGCGCGGATCGGGACGAAGCACTTCATCGTGGGTGACTCGTTCACCGCCGCGGATCTCGTGATGGCTTCGATGCTGCATCTTGCGCATCAGCTCAAGCAGCTCGACGGATATCCAAGGTTGTACGAGTACACGCACCGGCATGCGAGCCGGCCGGCGGTGCGGCGAGCGTTGGCGTAGTCCTCACGCCAGCGGCTTACCCGCCGCGAGCACCCAGTGGTCGTGGAGGTTCAGGATCCTCTCGATTGCTTCATCACCGGACGGCGTTCCGAAGACTCCCGCGAGCTCGCAGACGGCGAAGCCTTTGCGCTCGGAGTCGTATTCGGCGACCCAGTCGTTCACGCGCCTTTCCATCGACTGATCGCGCCAGGGGAACGCTCCGGGCATGCGTCGAAGATCGATGCGCCACGGCTTCGGGGTGAGGCGCGCTCGGAAGCTCTCCTGCATCGCGCAGAGCTTCACGTACATCGGATCGGCGCCGAGCGCGTTGAAGAGCTCCGCGGCCTGCGATGACCTGGGCGACATCCGCGCGTGCACGGCGACGACTCGCAGGCCCGCCTTCGTTCGATAGACGCGCAGCGCCCAGTCCGGATGCGATCCTTGCGCGGAGCGGACTCGGTTGAGATCGCCGTTGTCGACGTCCACGAAGGCGACGTCTTCGGTGTTGAGGCAGAGGGCGCCGTAGGAGTTGCGGGTGATCAGCGCGTCAGGCTTCGACGGATCTCCCAGCGTCTGAATGACCGGCTCCTTCACCGGGCGATCGCCGTAGAGGTAACGGCCTTGCGGCGCCTGCGTGCCTTGAAGGACGGCGGCGAGAACCTTCACGCGATCGGCGGCTACACGCTTTGCTTCATCGAGCGAGGTGAAGGACCAGCCTGGCGCTTCGAAGCCGTCGCTGGAGGCTCGCGCCCAGAATTTTGGAATTCTCATTTCTTTGCCTTTGCTGCCGCCTCCAGCTTCGCGATGTCGAGCTTGCCCATCTTCATCATCGCGTCGGCCACCCGCTGCGCCTTCGCCTTGTCCTTCGAGCCCATCAACTTCCCGAGCTGCTTCGGGACCACCTGCCAGGTCACTCCGAACTTGTCAGTGAGCCAGCCGCAGGGCTGGTGCTGACCACCCGCACCGAGCTTGTTCCAGAAGTGATCGACCTCCTTCTGGTCCGAGCAATCGATCGAAAAGGACGTCGCCGGAGAGAACTTGAAGACTGGGCCGCCATTCAGCGCCACGAAATCATTTCCCCGGAGCTTGAACGCGATCGTCATCACCGTGCCCTTCGGCAGCGGCATGTGCTCGCCGTAGCGCGTGACGGACGTGATCTTCGAGCCCTTCTTGAAGATGGAGACGTAGTACTTCGCGGCCTGCTCGGCCTGAGAGTCGAACCAGAGAAACGGCGTGATGGCTTTGCCCATGTGTGCCCTCGGAGTGGTGGTGTTCCGCTGTTAGACCCCCCGTACCGGAAAAACTCATCGGTCGGGGTGAGAAAAAAAATCAGCGCCGGGGGAGCTCGAGAAACTGCGCGTACCGCTCGATCGCGAGCTCGATGTCTCCTTCATCTCGCGCGGTGAGCTTCTCGAACGGCGTCACCGCCACGTGAACGCCCTTGCGGCCGAGCTCTCTTCGCCACGTCCCGACGATGGTCCCTTCGAGGGCGACGCACATCCCGATGATCCCTCCGCCCGCGTTGATGGGACCTTTGTGCACAGGGTCCACCACCGCGTCGCGGTTTCGGTTCCGATAGCCCACGAGCCATTCGTCGAAGCCGGGTAGCAGCACGGCGCGTGGCTTCGCGTTGGCGGCTTTCACTTTCGAGCTTCGCCAATGGAGCTCTCCGTCGAGCTCTTCCGAGTCGAGGTCGCGCTTCGCTCCGTCGATCGCTCGGTTCGCGTCGGCGGTGGTGAGGCCGGTCCACCAGGTGAAGTCACCGACCGTCGCGGGACCCCGGCTCTGGAAGAAGCGCGTCGCGAGCTCGGCGAGCGCGTCATCTTCGCTTCGCCCATCCGCGGGAGTCTCGAGGAGCTTCCAGGTGAACTGCTTCGCCCTTCGCGGCCCTCCACAGATGAGCCCCTGCAGCTCCACGTACCCGAGGATGTGCGGGAGCCGTTGACCGTTCGGCGAGATCTTCGCCGCCTTCAGTGCCGCGCCGAGCTCATCGCGCGTGAGCGGGCCCTCCTTCTCAATCGCCTTCACGATCACCTTGCTGCTGCGCTTCAACGTCGCCGCGTCCAGCTCGAGCTCGCGATGGCGGCCGGCCGCTTTGCTCGCGACACGCGATTGCACGAGCGCGCACATCCACCTGACGTCCTCCGGCGCGATGAGCTGCCAGGTTCCGCGGAAGGCGTGCGTGCGGATGATGCGGCCGTCCGAGATCGCTCGTTCGATCTCCGCTTCGGTGGGACTTGCTCGAAGCCGCAGCCCGACTGCCCACTTCGCGCTGCTGTAGTCCTGCGCCTGCACCGCTCCCATCCAGGAGACGAGCTTCGCCGGATCATCGAACGACGGCGCAGTGAGCTGCTGTGCGGCGAGGCGATGCTTGATGAGCGCGGCGGTGCTCTCGGATTTTCGTCGCGACGCTTGCGAGCGTGTGGGGCGCATCTCCGCTCGTTCTATTCGGACGTGTGAAAATTCGCGCGCCGCGTTTGCCCCGGTAACGTCTCAGGGATGAAATCCATCGCACTCGTCGTCGCATGCTTCGCGGTCATCGGCTGTGGCACGCACTATCCGCACGATCCGTTCCCCTGCACTTCGGATTCGCAGTGCGCGAGCGGCCAGCAGTGCATCTCGGAGTGGACCCACACCGACGCGGGCGATTGCCTCTCGGATCACAAGATCTGCAAGAAGCCGTGCTCGACGGACGGCGACTGCAGCTACTGCGGAACGTTCGGCATCTGCGCGAAGGACGCGTGCGATACGACCGGTCCTTCCACGTGCGGCGATTTCTGCGGCGACGGGAAGTAGCGGCTCAGCGCCTTCGTCTCGCGTCGACCGAGGCGATTCCGTGTCCGATCGCGAAGATGAACAGGAACGCGAAGCAGTAGAGGACCGCCGTTTCGCCCTTGTTCACGACGGGGATCCAGTTCCAGCCGTGCATGTCCAACTTCCAATGGAACTGGAAGTACGCGACCGCCATCGTGCCGCAAGCGAGGAACGCCGCCGGACGAGTGAAGAAGCCGATCGCGACGAGCGCACCGCAGACGAGCTCGATGATGCCGCCCACCCACAGCTGTGAGCCCACGGGGGGCTGACCCGCCGAGCCCACCCAGCCGAAGATCTTCTGCATGCCGTGCACGCAGAACATGCCGCCCACGACGATTCGGAACGCCGCGTACGCCGGCTTCTCGATGCGCACCGCGAGAGAGTCGAGTTTTCGAAGCATCGCTTTGACCTAGCACTCGGCCGCGCGTTTTAGGAGCACGGAACGTTCGCGTTCATTCTTCGTGAGAAGGGCGGCGCGTTCGAACTCTCTGCGCGCTTCGGTCATTCGGCCGAGCTTGAAGAGGAGATCCGCACGCGCGGCGGGGAGCAGGTGGTACTCGGCGAGCGCGGGTTCGTTCTTGAGAGCGTCGATCACGCGCAGGCCTTCGTCGGGTCCGAAGGCCATGGAGACGGCCATCGCTCGGTTCAGCTCGACGATGGGTGAGTGCGTGAGCTGGACGAGCTCCGCGTAGAGGGCGGCGATCTTTTTCCAGTCGGTCTCGCCGGCGGATTTCGCTCGCGCGTGACAGGCGGCGATCGAGGCCTGGAGGACATAGGGGCCGCGGGCTTTTTGGAGCTTCTCCGCTCGCTCCAGCGCTCCGAGCCCGTGACGGATCAGGAGGTGATCCCAGGTGGAGCGGTTCTGATCCATGAGGAGGATGGGCTCGCCATCTCGTCCCACGCGCGCTCGGAGTCTGGAGGCTTGCAGCTCCATCAGCGCGACGAGACCGTGGACCTCGGGTTCGTTCGGTACGAGCTCCGCGAGAATCCGGCCGAGCCTCACCGCGTCTTCGCACAGTCCCGGCCGCACCCAGTCCTGCCCCGCCGTGGCCGAATAGCCCTCGTTGAAGACGAGGTAGATGACCTCGAGGACGGAGGAGAGACGTTCGGTGAGCGCTTCACCTCGCGGAACTTCGAAGGGGATTTTTTCTTCGGAGAGCGTTCGCTTCGCACGGACGACTCGCTGCGCGATCGTGGGTTCTGGGACGAGGAAGGCTCTCGCGATCTCTTCGGTGGTGAGGCCTCCGAGGAGACGCAAGGTGAGCGCGGCTCTGGATTCCGTCGAGAGGATCGGGTGACAGGCGATGAAGATGAGGCGGAGGAGATCGTCGCCTACGGGATCGTCCAGCGCGGCGTCGAGATCCGGGGCGTCGGTTTCGTCTGACTCTCTAGCCAGCTGTTCGTGCTTTTGATTCTTGCGGTGATCTTTTCGGATCGCGTCGATGGCTCGGTGCTTCGCGGTGGCCATCAGCCACGCTCCGGGGTTTTGCGGGACTCCGGATTCGGGCCACTGCTCCAACGCGGCCACCAGTGCGTCTTGCGCCAACTCTTCGGCGACGCCGACGTCGCGGACGAGCCGCGTCAGGCCGGCGATCAATTTCGCGGATTCAATCCGGTAGACGGCTTCGATCGCCCGATGCTCTGCCGCGGACATGGATGGCCGCGTAGCTCATCGGGCGATCTTCGGGCAATGAGCGAATCGGCGGGTCAGCTCTTCGCCGCGGCGATTTTGCGCATCTTCTCTTCGCGCTCCTTCAGCTCCGGAGTGAAGGCCTCACCGAAATCGGCGGGGTCGAAGATCTGGCGCAGCTCGATGATGGACTCCTCACCGGGCATCGGATCGGGGCAGCGCTTGATCCACTCGAGCGCCTCATCTCGCGACTTCACCTGCCAGATCCAGTAGCCCGCGACGAGCTCCTTCGTCTCGGCGAACGGTCCGTCGATCACGGTCTTCTTCCCGTTCGCGAACTTCACGCGCGCGCCCTTGCTGCTGGGATGCAGGCCGTTTCCGTCGAGCATGATGCCCGCCTTCACCAGCTGCTCGTTGAAGGTCGTCATCGCGGACAGCATCTTCTCGTCCGGCATCACGCCCGCTTCCGAGTTCTTCGTCGCCTTCACAATCACCATGAATTTCATGTTCGTGTCCCTTCGGTGGGTAAGAGCCCGGTCGTCATCAACCGCGGCTTCACACTGACGTCGAACGAGGCTCCGCGCGATCGACACGCGCGACAATCTTTTTTGTCGATTTCGTAAGTCCCCGGAAAGTGGACGCGATTTCGGTTGCGCAAGAACGTGCACGTGCACCTGCACGCGGACTGCGCAGTCGCACCCGGTCGCACCACTGACTTTTCGCGCACTTGGGGTCCGGTACGGGGAGTGCTCTCTCCCGCTGCCCATGGAGGCAGTCATGGGCCATCACTACCTGTCGATCTTCTTCTTCGTCGCGGCGCTGGTTGGCGGCGCGGCCGTCGTCGCTCAGCTCGGCGTCGTTGCGTGGTGGAGCGCTCGGCGAAAGCCTGCCCGTTCGAGCGCCCTCGGCGTCACCATCCTCAAGCCTCTCTGCGGCGTGGATGACGATCTCGTCGAGAACCTGGAATCGCTGCGGCGCCAGACGCACCGCAACTACGAAGTGCTGCTCGGCGTGAAGAACGACAAGGACGCGGCGTATCCGATCGCGCGGAAGTTCGCGCTCGAGTCGCCGGAGATCTTCCGGCTCATCCTTCAGCGCGGCGAGGCGGGGATGAACCCGAAGGTGAATCAGCTCGTGACGTTGGCGAGGCACGCTCGGCATGAGCTGCTCTTCATCAGCGATTCGAAC
>JBJMQN010000396.1:0-9834 GCA_045802665.1 Myxococcaceae bacterium
CACGAGCGGCGTGGACAGCCGCATCAGCGCCCAGGCGGAGCCCGTGTTCGCGAGCTTCGTGTCGTTGAGCCCCTTCACGCCGCGGATCCAGAACATCGCGTACTGCGTGTGCGATCGGAGCGGAAGCTGCGGCACCAGCCTCAGCTGATCCGGCTCCGTGCCCGGCGCAGTCCCCGCCTTCCCGCAGGACTTGCACGTGACATCCACTCCCACGGTCTCAGTGGGCTTCGCGAGGTTCACGAGCAAAAACTGCGTGGACCCCAGCGAATCCGCATCCAGCCTGTCGTTCGCGGCGCCCGTCGTCGGGCCGGACTCGGTGAGGATCGCGGCGGTCGTGGAGAAGCCGTCGAGCTGGTTCAGCTGCGCCTTGATCGCCACCGTCTGCGCGTCGTCCGCCGGATCCGCAGGCAGGTTCACCTTCCCGTTCTGCATCAAGAGATCATTCGGGAACGGCACCACCTTCTTCGCCGGATCGAACGTGGCGAGCGCCATCTTCACCGTCGTGAACGCCCACGCGCCCGCGACGTCTTCGCGCTTGATGCCAGCGGTCTCGAGGAACGCAAACGCCGGCTGCAGCTCGCGGCGGTAGCGCTCCAGCGACAGGGCCTTCGAACGCGTGTCGTCGGCATCCGAACCCGTGATGAGCGGCGTGACCGGCTTGCAGTCCGGGGCCGTGAGATCGGTGCACGTCACCAGCGGCTTCGACGCTCGTGCGAGCACGAACGTGGGGGAGCCGACGACGCGGAGTCCGCTCGCGCCGCGCAGGCCATTGTCGCCTCCAACCAGCGCAATCACGTACGTCCGCGCGCGCTCCCACGGCGCCTTCACCGTGATCGCCTTGCTCGCCGCGTCCCACTTCACCTCGGTCGGCGTCAGCTCCTTCGCGGTTGCGTCCGTCGCATCGAACACGCGCACGTGCTCGGTCGTCACGGTCGCGGGATCGAGATCTCCATCGAACGTCGCGGTCGCCGTCGCCGCCGTCGGGAAGCCATCCAGCGTGCGGAGGTACTTGTTGAACTCCTTCTCCGCGGCGGTCGCGTTCGGCGCGTCGGGGAGCGCCACCAGCCCCGTCACGGGGTCGATCGCGAGATCGTTCGGCGTCGGGACCACCGGGACGATTGCGGCGGGGTCGAACTGCGCCACGACGAACTGCCCGGGCTCGTCTCTCGGGATGTCTGGAGCGCAAGAAGCTGCCAACAGGAGGAACAGAGCTGCCGAGGCGATTCGCATCGCGGCGAGATAACAAAGCCGGACTCGCTTCAGCAATGTCGTGTTAGGAACCGCGCCGTTTGGATCTCCTCATCCAGAACGGCACCGTCGTCACGATGAACGCCGAGCGGGACGTGCTGACCGCCGACGTGCTCATCGAGGGGAATCGGATCGCGAAGGTTGGCCGCGCTCTGAAGCCGAAGGGCCTGCACAAGGTCATCGACGCTTCAGGGCTGGTCGTGATCCCCGGTCTCATCCACGGGCACCTGCACGCGTGTCAGACGCTCTTCCGCAATCACGCGGACGGGCTGGAGCTGCTCGACTGGCTCAGAGAGCGCATCTGGCCGTTCGAGGCCGCGCACGACGCGCAGTCCATGAGGGTCTCGGCGGATCTCAGCTTCGCGGAGCTCATCAAGTCCGGCGCCACCGCGGCGTTGGACATGGGCAGCGTGCGTCACTACGACCAGGTCTTCGAGTCCGCTCAGGCATCCGGGTTCAGGCTCGTCGGCGGCAAGGCGATGATGGACGCGGGGCAGGGCGTTCCCACGGGCCTGCGCGAGACGACGAAGTCATCCATCGACGAGAGCGTGCGCCTGCTCAAAGAATGGCACGGACGGGAAGACGGCCGGCTCCGCTATGCGTTCGCGCCGCGCTTCGTGCTCTCGTGCACCGACGATCTTCTGCGCGAAGTCGGGAAGCTCGCGAAGGAGCACGGCGTCCGCATCCACACGCACGCGTCCGAGAACCCCACCGAGACCGACGTCGTCCGCCAGAAGACCGGGCACGACAACATCGAGCACTTCCATCTGCTCGGGCTCACGGGTCCCCACTGCACGTTCGCGCACTGCGTGTGGCTCACCGCGGGCGAGCAGAAGATCCTGCGCGAGACCGGCACCGTCGTCTGCCACTGCCCGAGCAGCAACCTGAAGCTCGCCTCCGGCATCGCGAAGATCCCCGAGCTGCTCGATAACGGCATTCACGTCTGTCTCGGTGCCGACGGCGCGCCCTGCAACAACAACCTGGACCTCTTCACCGAGATGCGGCTCGCGGCGCTGATCCACAAGCCGCGCACGGGTCCCGTCTCGATGCCCGCGCAGCGCGTGCTGGAGATGGCGACCATCGAGGGCGCTCGGGCGATAGGGCAGCTGTCCGAGCTCGGCTCCATCGAGCAGGGCAAGCGGGCGGATTTGACGCTCGTCGATCTGAACGAGCTCCACAGCCTGCCCACCGGGTCGGACGTCGTCGCCGCGCTCGTCCACTCTGGCCGGGCGGAGAACGTTCGCCACGTCGTCATCGACGGACGCATCGTGATGCGAAACCGCGAGCTGCTCACGCTGGACGAGCCCCAGGTGAGGGCCCAGGCGACCCAGCACAGCCGCAGGCTGACGGACAAGCTCGCTCTGGAGTGACGGCCGTCGCGCGCTGTGCCTAAGGTCCCGCCCTCGGCCGAGGAACCTTTTTTAGAATGCGCAACAGGAAGCTCATCGTCGCCGCCTCGCTGATGGCCGTGGTCGTCAGCGCGTGTCAGTGCGGCCGGCCCGGCGGTCCCGAGGAAGAGACCGAAGCGGACGGCGGCGGCAAACGCGACGGCGGGAATCTATTGCCCGACGGCGGCGTGCGCCCGGACGCGGGTCACACCTCGGACGGCGGCATCCCGTACACGAGCTACACCTTCCCGGAGGGCACCGCCTACGAGCCGTGCACCACCGACACCGAAGGCCGGGCGGCGGACGGCGGAATGCCGAACCCGGACGTCTACCTTCCGCTCTGCATCGCGCTTCGGAAAGTGGATGGCTTCGCGCAGCTCAACGGAGCGCCGGTGCAGCAGTCCGTGCACTGGAGCGCGGAGGCCACCGGCTACGGCAGCGACTACGACGACGGTACCGACGGCGGGCTCTACAGCTTCAAGGTTCTTCGCGGCGACTACACCCACTTCAAGTGGCACCCCTCGGACATCTATCCGACGCATCAGGGACCCATCGACACGGGCGCGATTTCGCTGCTCTCGAACGTGCACCGCGATCTCGCGGTCACCGCGCACTGGCTCTCGGGGCGGCTCACGTTCGGCGGCATCCCGTGGATCAGCTCGACCAATCCGCCGGATCTCACCGTCAACGCGGCGTCGTTCGCCACGCCGCAGTCAGCGTCCACGAGCACGGCGAACGGCAACTACAACGTGCGGCTGATCGAGGGCACGTACCAGCTGGCGATCGACGTGCCCAAAGAGGCGCTGGGCTCCACCGAGCTCGCCGGCTATCCGCTCACGGGCATCACGAACCTTCAGGCGGACACCACGGTCTCGCAGGATCTCCCGGTGTCGCTGCTGACGGGCTCACTGCTCATCGACGGCGAGCCCATCCCGAACATCGTCTCCACCGGGCCGGACTACTACCTGGAGTACGATCTCAACGGCGCACCGGTCGTCGCGACGACGCATGAAGGCGCGGACGGCAATCTCCGGGCGGTCGTGCCGAGCAACACCTACGCCGTGAGCTTCGGCTTCTCCGCGCTGCCCAACCGCACGCTGCCGGATCAGCTCATCAACAAGCAGCTCTCTGCCTCGCTCAACCTCGCGCAGGACCGCACGCAGAACTGGAACCTCTCCACGGTGCATTGGGAGGGCGCGCTGCTCGTGGACGGACAGCCGGTCCCGGGGCAGGCGGGGACCGTGTGGACGCTGTACGCGTACGGCTATGACAGCGGCCCGAACGATCCGTGGTTCGTCGCGTACTACGACGTGCCGTTCGATCAGGCGTCGTTCAACCTGCGGATGTTCCCGAAGACGTACTTCCTCGAGCTGTACATCGACGAGCGCTTCCACCCGGATCTGATGGCGGGCTGGTACATCTACGATCGGCAGAAGGACATCGTCACCAACACCAGCGGCGTCATCAACGTCGACACCGGGGAGCTCTTCGGGACGCTCAACATCGACGGGCAGCCCGCATCCAACGTGAACAGCGCGGTGGGAACGCTGGTCCTCTCCGGAGCCGAAGGCAGCTTCAGCCGCAAGCTCGAGACGACCGACGGCACCTTCCACGTCCGCGTTCCGAAGGGCACCTACGACATCGCGTTCGTGATCAACCAGGACGCCTATCCCGAGTACGCCTCCGGCCGCTACACGCTGCAGAAGTCCGTGAACCTGAGCAGCCGCCAGAACGTGACGCTCAACTACAACACCGTGCGAGTGGCAGGTCCGCTCGCGGTGGACAACGCGCTGGTGCCGAACACGAGCCTCTCCACCAACGAGCTCTCCCTCGTCATCGCGCCGTCGATCGGGAACGGCACGTGGCACAAGAAGCTGGAAGGCGGGCAGAGCTGGTACAGCTTCCGCATCCCCGAAGGTGATTGGGACGTGGACGTGCAGATCGAAGAGCAGGCGCTCCCGAACACCGCGTGGGGTAGCGCGCCGTACGTGTACGGCTTCCCGATTCGGCCGGTTCAGCAGTAGCGGAGGGTCACCACGCCGGAGGATCGCTCGCCGGGAACGACTCCATCGATCCCTCGAGCACCACGTCGCGCGAGCCGTCCTTCTTCTTCGTCTCCCCGGGCGCGATGTCGAACTGACCGACGTCCTGCGGCGCCCCGGTGCGATGATCCGGGCCGATCCGCTCCGCTGGCTTCCGCTTCTGATCCGGCGCTCTCTCAGTCCCCATACGGGTGAACCTAAGAACGAACGTCGAGCGGCGCTCGCCCGCCGCTTGCCTGCCCGCTCTACCCGCGCGAGTCAACGGGGTTTCACGCTCGAACGGACCTTCTGACGCGCCGCATCCGTCTGCTACGCTGACCGCCGCTTGAACATTCTGTTTCTGTCCTCCGAGGTCGCCCCGTTCGCCAAAACCGGGGGCCTGGGGGACGTCTCCTCAGCCCTGCCGGCCGCGCTTCACCGAAGAGGACACGACGTCCGCGTCTTCATGCCGCTGTATTCGCGGATCGATCGTCAGAAGACGAAGTTCCGTCCGGTCGAGACGCTGCAGAACCTGCGCATCTCCGTCGGGCCCCGCACTTTCGAGGTTTCCATCTACGCCGCGCCGCTCCCAGCCGCGCCGGACATGGAGGTCTACTTCGTCCACTGCCCACAGCTGTATGGGCGGGCGTCCATCTACACGCACGATCCGGACGAGCACTTCCGCTTCCTGCTCCTGGGCTACACCGCGCTCACCTGCGCGCAGCGGATGCGGTTCCCGGTGGACATCGTCCACTGCAACGACTGGCAGACGGGGCTGGTCCCGCTGATCCTCGAGACGCGCTTCGCCTGGGACAAGCAGGTCTTCAGCAAGGCGAAGACGGTCCTCACGATCCACAACCTGAACTACCAGGGCATGTTCCCGGCCCGGATCGTCTCCGACACCGGGCTCGCTGACTCCGCGCACCTGTTCCACCAGGACCAGCTCCGCGAAGGCCGGCTCAACATGCTGCTGCACGGGATCCTGTATTCGAACGGGATCAACACCGTGAGCCCCAGCTACTCGCGGGAGATCCGCACCCCCGAGTACGGCGCGGGACTCGATGGCCTGCTCCGCAGCCGCGGCAACGCCGTGGTCGGGATCCTCAACGGCGTCGACTACAACGAGTGGAACCCCGAGCACGACAAGCACCTGCCCGCGCACTACACGCCGGACGATCTCTCCGGCAAAGCGGCCTGCAAGAAGTTCCTGCTCCAGAAGTTCAAGCTGCCGCACGTGCAGGGCGTCCCGCTCTTCGCGATCGTCTCGCGGCTCGCGGGACAAAAAGGTTTCGATCTCATCCCGCAGGCCTTGCCGCCGCTGCTCCAGCGCGAACGGTTCCAGCTCGTCGTTCAGGGCTCGGGCGAGCGCCGCTTCGAACGGATGTTCCGTCAGCTCGAGGCGCAGTTCCCCACGCAGGTGCGCTTCCACAACGTGTTCGACAACGCGCTCGCGCATCAGATGGAGGCGGGCGCGGACTTCTTCGTGATGCCGTCGCGCTACGAGCCTTGCGGGCTGAATCAGCTCTACTCGCTCAAGTACGGCACCGTGCCCGTCGTCCGGAAAACGGGCGGGCTCGCGGACACCGTCAAGCTCTACAACCCGCGCTCTGGAGCGGGCAACGGCATCGTATTCGACCACTACGAGGCGAACGCCCTGCGATGGGGCGTGAAGATGGCCCTCGACGCGTGGCATGACAAGACCGCGTACCAGCGCATGCAGCAGTCCGGCATGGCGGAAGACTTCTCCTGGGACGCGCAGGTCACGCAGTACGAACAGTTCTACTCGCGCGTGTAGCGCCAAAAGCCAAAGGCTCTCCCCCGTGCACGTCGTCTTCATCGAACCCCGCTTCCCGCAGAACCAACGCCAGTTCGTCCGAGCGCTGAAAGAAGTCGGCGCCACGGTCACCGCCATCGGCGAGGGCTCGAAAGAGTCGCTCTCCGGTGACCTGCGCGATTGGCTGACGCACTACGAACAGGTCGACAACGTGGTGAACGAGGCGTCGGTCCTACGGGCCGCGCAGTTCATTCACAGCAAGCGCCGCATCGATCGCATCGAGGCCGTGGTCGAAGCGCACATCATGTCCACCGCCAAGGTCCGCGAGGCGCTGGGCATCCCGGGGACGTCCGTGAAGACGTCCTGGCTCTGCCGCGACAAGCCCGCGATGAAGGAGGCGCTGCGAAAGGGCGGCGTCCGCTGCGCGCAGTCCACCGCCGTCTCGAATTGGAAAGAGCTGCAGGACTTCGCCGAGGCGGTCGGCTTCCCGCTGATCCTGAAACCCCGGGATGGCGCAGGCGCGTCCGGCACCGTGCGAGCCTCGAACTCGGAGGAGCTGCGCAATGGCGCGGTGAGCCTCGGGCTGGATGCGGGCCGGTCGGTCGCCGTCGAGGAGTTCATCGAGGGCCACGAAGGCTTTTACG
Organism: Myxococcaceae bacterium; assembly: GCA_045802665.1. Lineage (GTDB taxonomy): Bacteria > Myxococcota > Myxococcia > Myxococcales > Myxococcaceae > JBJMQN01. The sequence continues at coordinate 7,076 of JBJMQN010000396.1, forward strand.
ACACGATGAGCATTAACGGCCGCGTCGTGCACGACTTCGCGACCCACTACTACCCGAACGTGCTGGAGGCGATGCGCACGCGGTGGATCTCACCGCAGTTCGTGACCACCAATCGCATCGACCAGGCGCCCGCGTACCAGGAAGTGCGCGAGATGGGGCAGAAGGCGATCTCCATCCTCGGCATCGAGACCTCCGCGACGCACATGGAGTGGTTCGCGGGGCCCAAGGGATTGATGTTCTCCGAGATCGGCTGCCGTCCGCCGGGCGTGCGCGCGTGGGAGCTGTACAACGCCGCGAACGACGTGGACCTCTACCGCGAATGGGCGATGGCGATTGTGCACGGCCGTCCGGGCGCGAAGCTCTCGCGCAGGTTCGCCGCCGGCATCATCGCGCTGCGGCCCGAGTGCGACGGCCACATCACCGGCTACGACGGGATCGATCAGGTTGAACGCGCGTTTGGTCAGTACCTGATTGACGCGTATCTGCCGCCTCCGGGAACTCCCACGCAACCGGTCGCTGCGGGCTACATGGCGAACGCGTGGATGCGCTTCAGACATCAGGATTATGACGACCTCCGCAAGCTCCTCAACCTCGTCGGCCAGACGGCGAAAGTCCGCGCGAGGGCATGACGTGAAAGGCGTCCTGCTGGGCTCGCAGGGCCAGACGTCCACGCTGGGGACGGCGGTCGCGGCGTTGAAGGTCGAAGGGCCCATCGCGACGATCACCGCCGGCTGGCAGGAGTACGAGTCGCAGGACGAGGAGCTCCCCGCTCAGCTCGGCCGCGAGACCGTGAACCTCACGCTCTATGCGCGGACCGAGAAGGTCTTCGCCGAGGACAAAGAGTTCCGCGCAGCGCATCGAGCGCGCCAGGAGCTGCTTCGCACGGGACAGGACTACTACCGGCTGCGGCTCGCTCGGATGGTGGACGCGGCGCTGGACATCGCTCGCCGCAGCAAGGGCAGCTCGCTGGAGGCGGACGAGGCGAAGCTGTCGATGGAGTATCTGCGCGACATCGATCGCGATCACCTCGAGCGCACGAACGCCATGCGCGCGGAGTTCGAAGCGAAGTGGAAGCCGCTCACGCGCGATCCGATCATCAAGCAGCGCAAGGAGATCAAGAAGCTCCTGGACGGCACGAACATCGTCGCCATCGCCGGTGGCCACGTGGCGGTGCTGCTCAATCGCCTGCGGCTGTTCGGCATCGAAGATCTGATGGGCAAGCGCGCGCTGATCGCCTGGGCGGCCGGCGCGATGGTGACGGGCGAACGCGTGCTCTTGTTCCACGAAGACCCGCCGCAGGGCGAAGGCGTCTCCGAGCTGCTCGAGCCGGGGCTCGGATTTCACACCGGGATCATTCCGCTGCCTTCGCCTCGGCACCGGCTCAAGTTGAATGATCCGGCGCGGGTGGGGTGGCTCGCTCGCAGGAATGAACCTTTCAGGTGCGTGGCGTTCGAGAACGGGAGCTCGGTGTGCTTCGACGGCGCTCGCTGGTACGGCGCGACCGGCACGCAGTGGCTGAAGACGGACGGCACGGTTTCACCGGAGTGGACGAAGTGAGCGAGCTCGCGATCGACAAGCTCAAGAAGGAGAACCCCGACGCCGGCAAGGTGGACGCGTTCATGCGCAACCACGTCTTCCCGGTCGTCGAGGGCGGGAAGGTCACGTTCGTCTTCCGCGGCGACGCCGAAGCGGTCCACTTGAAGTCGTGGGTGTACGGCCTGCCCAACTCGCAGAACCTGCACCGCATCTCGAACACGGACCTCTGGTACCTGACGCTCGACATCCCGCCGAAGTCGCGCGTCGAGTACAAGCTGGAGGTCGTTCGCCACGGCCAGGGCGTGTGGATTGAAGATCCGCTCAACCCCTTCCGAGCGTCCGATCCCTTCGGCGCCAACTCCGTCGCCCACGGCGAAGGCTACGAGGTCCCCGAGTGGACCCGGCCCGACCCGTACGCGCGCCCCGGCACGCTGGAGTCCATCGCGGTCGAGAGCCGCGCGCTCGCGAGCACGCGCCACGTGCAGGTCTACCTCCCGGCGCGCTTCCGGCGCACGCGGCGCTACCCCCTGCTCGTCGTGCACGACGGCGCGGACTACCTCAATTACGCCGGCATGAAGACCGTGCTGGACAATCTCATCCACCGGCTCGAGGTCCCCGACGTCATTGCGGTGTTCACGGACTCGCCCGACCGCCTCAAGGAGTACGCCGCGGACGCCAATCACGCGAAGTACATCACCGAGGAACTCGCGCCGGCGATCGCCGCGCGCTTTCCGTTGATGGACCAGCCGCAGGGACGCTGTCTGATGGGCGCGAGCTTCGGCGGCGTGGCGTCCTTGTCGACGGCGTGGCGCTATCCGGGCTTCTGGGGGCGATTGCTGCTGCAATCGGGCTCGTTCGCGTACACGGACATCGGGCGCAACAACCGCCACGGCCCGCTGTTCGACCGCGTGGTCGAGTTCGTCAACGCGTTCCGCACCGAGCCGCGCTCGATCAGCGAGCGGGTGTTCGTCAGCTGCGGCGTGTACGAGAAGCTCATCTACGAGAACCGCTCGCTCGTCCCGCTGCTCGACGAGACGGGCATGCAGGTGCGCTTCGTCGAGTCTCGCGACGGCCACAACTGGGAGCACTGGCGCGACAGGCTCCGTGAGGGCCTCTCGTGGCTGTTCCCTGGCCCGCTGATGCTCATCTACGAATAGCCGCACACTTCGGGCCCTGGGAGCGATTGTTGCTCGCTGAGCAACAGCGAGGGCCGCGCGCTGCGG
>JBJMQN010000397.1:0-9835 GCA_045802665.1 Myxococcaceae bacterium
CCGGCTCGCAGAGGAGCGCGCCGCGGAGCTCCAGGCGTCCGAGGGCCGCTACCGGCTGCTGTTCGAGCACAGCCCGATCCCGATGTGGGTCTTCGATCGCGAGACCCTGGCCTTCCTCGCGGTGAACGACGCGGCGGTGAGCCACTACGGCTACAGCCGCGAAGAGTTCGCGAAGATGACGCTGAAGGACATCCGCGATCCGTCCCAGCACGGCGCGCTGATGCAGAACATCTCCACGCTGAAATCGTTCGTCGCCGGCAACGTTTGGAAGCACAAGAAGCGCAACGGGCAGGAGATCGACGTGCAGGTCTCCTCGCACGAGCTCATCTACGAGGGCCGCCCGGCGCAGCTCGCCGCGATTCACGACGTGACGGAGCAGCGCAAGCTGGAGGAGCAGTTCCGGCAGGCGCAGAAGATGGACGCGATTGGCCACCTCGCGGGCGGTGTCGCGCACGACTTCAACAACCTGCTCACCGCGATGCTGAGCTTCACGGGCTTCGCGCTGCAGGATCTGCCGCAGGATCACCCCACGCGAGCGGATCTCACCGAGGTCCTCAACGCCGGCCAGCGCGCCGCCACGCTGACCCGCCAGCTCCTCACCTTCAGCAGGCGCCAGGTGGTGGAGCCACAGATCCTGGACGTGAACGCGATCGTCTCCGAGGCGGAGAAGATGCTCCGGCGCCTGATTGGATCTTCGATCGAGCTCGACACCTCGTTCGAGAAGAACCTGCCGCCGGTGATGATGGATCGCGGGCACCTCGACCAGGTCGTGATGAACCTGGTGGTCAACGCGCGCGATGCGATGGGCGAGCACGGCAAGCTCACCATCGAGACGTCGCTCGTGCAGCTGGATGACACGTACGTCCGCGGGCACGTGGGCGCGAAGCCCGGGCGCTACGTGATGCTCGCGGTGAGCGACACCGGCTGCGGCATGGACGAGGAGACGCAGGCGCGGATCTTCGAGCCGTTCTTCACCACCAAGCCCGCAGGGAAGGGCACCGGCCTGGGCCTCTCCACCGTCTTCGGGATCGTGAAGCAGGCCGGCGGAGATCTGCGCGTCTACAGCAGCCCCGGCCACGGCAGCACCTTCAAGATCTACCTCCCCGCGGCCGCAAGCCACGCCGCGGCCTCGACCTCGGAGCCTCGCGCTGCGCCCACCGCTGGCAGAGAGCAGATCCTGCTCGTGGAGGACGACGACGCGGTGCGAGCGGTCGCGCGGCGGACGCTCAAATCCGGCGGCTACGCGCTGCTGGAGGCGACGTCCCCGGCGCACGCGCTGGAGCTGCTCGCGCAGAAGGACACCGCGGTTCACCTGCTGCTCACCGACATCGTGATGCCGAAGATGAACGGCCGAGAGCTCGCGGAACGCGCGGCGAAGCTGCGGCCCGGGCTCAAGATCCTGTTCATGTCCGGCTACACCGGCGGCGCGATGGTCCACCAGGGCGTCGTCGAGTCCGGCGCGGCCTATCTGCAGAAGCCGTTCACCCCCGAAAGCCTGCTCGCCAAGCTCCGAGCGACGCTGGATGCAAAGCCTTGAGGATTCACATCGAATGACGACGCCCGCAGCCGCTGCACCGAAGGCCAAGCTCCTCGTGGTGGACGACGACAAGCTCGTCCTCCGCGCCGTCTCCGAGGTGCTGAAGCGGGCCGGGCACGAGGTGGTCTCCATGGGCGACCCGCTGGAGGCGCTGACCATCGCGAAGGATCCGACGATCGACGCGGTGGTCTCGGACGTGCGGATGCCGAACATGAGCGGGCTCGACGTGCTGAAGGCGTTCAAGCAGGCGCAGCCCGACGTGGAGGTCATCCTGATGACCGGCTACGCGACGGTGGACACCGCGGTGGAGGCGGTGAAGGCCGGCGCGTTCCACTACCTCACCAAGCCCTTCGAGCGGATCGAGGACCTCACCCTCGTCGTCTCCAACGCGCTGGAGCGGCGCGCGCTCAAGCAGAGGGCGGAGCGGCTCCAGACCGCGCTGGATGCGAAGCAGCACTTCGAAGGGATCATCGGCCAGTCCGCGCCGATGATGGCGGTGTTCAAGCTGGTGCAGGCGGCGGCGCCCTCCACCGCGACGGTGCTGATTCAGGGCGAGAGCGGCACCGGCAAGGAGCTCGTCGCGCGGGCGATTCACGACCGCAGCCCGAGGCGGAGCCAGCCGTTCGTGGGCGTGAACTGCTCGGCGTTGACGGAGACCCTGCTCGAGTCCGAGCTGTTCGGCCACATCAAGGGCGCGTTCACCGGCGCGGCGGGCAACAAGAAGGGGCTGTTCGAGGCGGCGCACGGCGGGACGCTCTTTCTGGATGAGATCGGCGATGTGCCGCTGTCCACGCAGGTGCGGCTGCTCCGCGTGCTTCAGGAGGGTGAGGTGAAGCGCGTGGGCGCCACCGACTCCATCGCCGTGGATGTGCGCGTGGTCGCCGCGACGAACGTGGATCTCAAAGCCGCGATGAAGGAGGGGAGGTTCCGCGAGGATCTGTTCTACCGGCTCAACGTCATCACCCTGCAGCTCCCCGCACTGCGCGATCGCCCGGACGACGTCATCCTGCTCGCGACGCACTTCCTGCACTCGTACGCGGGCAAGCTGGGCAAGCAGCTCTCCGGCTTCAGCCAGGACGCGCAGAAGCTGCTCACGCTCTACCGCTGGCCCGGCAACGTGCGCGAGCTGGAGAACGCGATCGAACGCGCGGTGGTGCTCACGCAGGGGGACCTTCTGGACGTGGGCGATCTGCCGGAGGATCTGAAGCAGTCCCAGAAGCCGGCCTCCGACACGGACTTCCTCACGCTGTCGCATCTGCCGTTCGCGCAAGCGAAGGCGCTGACGGTGGGCGCGTTCGAACGGCGGTATCTGTCCGCGCTGCTGGAGCGGTGCGGGAACAACATCACCCAGTCCGCGATCGCGGCGGGGATGGACCGGTCCAACTTCCGGCGGCTGTTGAAGGAGCACGGGCTGCACGGCTCGGGCGAGTAGGTCCGGCCAGACCGGATCGCCGCTCCAGAACGGTGCGGTGCGCGCTGGTCCATTGTGGATCACGGCCTCCCCGTAAGTCCCTGAACTTCCGACGCAACGGCCCGGCATGCGGGCTGCTCTGTAGTCCCCCGAAGCAACATCGCGTTCGTGGAGGACACACAATGTCGGAGATCGACCCCACCCTGGTGCAGGAGTTCAACGTGGCCGCCGTGCTCGGGCGGATGGGCGAGCACGAGAAGTCGCTGTCCGCGTACCGCGAGCTGCTCTCGCACGTCACCGAGCCGCACGGGCTCACGGCCTCCCCCCACTTCATCGCGGTGGCGCGGCTGCGCGTCGGCTTCTGCCTGATGGACCTGGAGCGCTACGCGGAAGCCGAGGTCGAGTTCGCGTCCGTGATGCCGCTGGTCTCGTTCATGCCCATCGAAGATCGCTACGAGCTCTACTTCGCGTACGGCAATACGCTGGGGCGCCTGGGCCGGTTGCAGGAGATGTTCAACCAGCTCTTGAACGCGGTCACCGCCGCCGAGGACATGGAGGACTACACGCAGCGGCCGGAGGCGTGCTGGGTGCAGATCCTGATGCACGCGGAGCGCGCGAAGGGCTGGTCGTTCCTGAAGGAGAAGGCGACGATCGCGCTCAACAACGCTCGGCTGCGCGGCATGGACCGGCTGGGGCGTTTCGCCGGGGCGATGCTGGATCGCGCTCGGAGCAACGCGCAGCTCGTGAACTGAGCGCTACGCGGGGATCTCGCCAATCGCGTCCGGCATGCCCAGCTGCCGGATGCTGCCGAACCGCGTGCGGATGATCGCGCCGAAGCCCACCATCGCGCAGACGAGCTCCACGAGCTTGCCCACGTACGGGATCATCCCGATCAGCATCAGCGAGAGCAGCCCCACCGCGAGCACGATGGCCTGCGTCTTCCGCCCGCGCATCACCGGCAGCTTCATCCCGAGCTCGGAGGCGAACGCCGCGAAGCCCATCGCGAACCCGAGGCTCGCCATCACCCAGAGCGCGATCATGAACGGGATGCCGATGATCGTGATCGCGAGCAGGACGGTCAGCGGCAGCAGCGCCACCGCGCCCACCATGCCCGTCACGAGGCTCTTGCCCGGGTCAGCCTGAATCTCTTTCTCCAGCGCCTTCATGCGCGTGGGCGCGAAGAGCGAGAAGAGAAAGCCCAACGCGAAGAGCACCGTGAACCGCGCGAGGAACGCCGCGATCGTCCCGAAGAACCCGTGTTGGGTTTGTACCGGCTGCACCGGCTCAGCGGCCTTCGGCTGCTCGGGCGGGACAGGCGTCTGCTCGTCCTTATTGGCGGCGGTGGCCTGCGCCACCTGCGTCGCGATCGCGGCGGTGACGGTCTTCGCTCCGCCCCACGAGATCTCCTGACCATGGACGACGGCGCCCTCGTCCCTGGCGATGCTGCCGCCGAACGCGGTCACGTCCCCATCCACTTCCGACCTGGGGCCCAGGTGCACGCCGCCGCCGAACGCGACGACGTCGCCGGTCACCGAGCCCAGGACCTCCACGCCGCCGCCGTACGAGATGGCGTTGTCCACGGTCTTGCCCTCGGGGACGACGACGCGGCCGGTGTTCACCGCATCTCCCTGCTTCGTCTGTTTGCGCGCCGCCTTCTCCGCCTGCCGCGCCGCCTTCTCCGCGTTGCGTTCGATGCGAGCCTGCGCGCGGGTCAACACGCGCTGCGCCTCGCGCCGGGCCTCCTGCAGCTGCTCCTTCGCCTCTTTGATGTCGTCCTCGTCCGTCGCGTCCGCGAGCTCGTCCTGCGCCTGCTCCAGATCCTTGCTCGCCTCCCGCAGCTCTTCCTCGTTGTCCTCATCCAGGTTCGGGTTCTGCGAGAGCGCATCCAGCGCCGAGACGAGGCCCTGCACGGCGGCCTTGTCCGCGATGTCCTTCGCGTCCACGTGAACGGGCGGGATGTTCGGAATGGGCGGGATGACGACGTTCGGGATGTGGCCGGGGCCTACCTTGCTGCCCGGGCCAAACTGCGGGTGGCTGTCGTCGTTGAGCTTCACCGGCGGCTGGGGCGGCGCGGCCTTCTCCGCGTCCGTCATCGGGCGCACGGTCCAGATGGTGCCCGCGCGCTCCACGTGCAGCTTCGCGGTGAGGGCCACGGTGTTGAGCGCGTCCTCCACCGAGGCGTCGGTCAGATAGACCTCCATCGGCGTGTTGAGCTCGCCCACGAAGATGAGGTTCACGCCGCCCTGAGCGGCGATGGCTTTCAGCGCATCTTTCGCAGTGCCCTGAAACTTGAGGGTCACGTTGCCCGCGAAGGCGGTGGCGGAGAGGAGCGTGAGCAGGGAGAGGATTCGAAGGCTGCGCATGGCTTAGACCTGAGCCTCTCTGGCGGCGGGGCTCTGGGAGAGCTTCCGGAGCGAGAGAAGCGAGACGACGAGGACCACCAGAGAACCGGAGGCGACGGCGATGCCCGCCGCCTGCCACAGTGAGAGCAGCGCACGGCCCACCGCGGCGATGACCGCTCGCGCGTCGATGAGATACGACGCGAGCTGAGTGCCGAAGGTCCCGGCACCCACGCCGGTCCCGAGCAGCGACAGCACCGCGAGCAGCCCCGCGGCGAGAAGAATGGTGAGGCCCACGCGGACCTCCGCGCCCAGGGGACGCGGCTGTTTCGCGACGGCGGCCATCACCTTGTGGACGAGGTCAGGCGGCGGGAGCGGATCGGCGAGCCGGTAGAGATCCTTCTCCAGCTGGCGGTGCTCCTCGAGCAACGCCTTGCAGGCCTCGCAGCCCTTGCTGTGATCCAGCGCGGGGCCGTGGCCGGCCTCGAGATCATTGAAGAGCTGCTCGAGCTCGGGGCAGGGCGTTTCGGTCAAGACGGCACCTCTTCCTTCGGCATCAGCTTGCGGAGCTTCTCGCGAGCGCGGAACAGCCGCGCCATGATCGTCCCCGGAGCGACTCCCATCACGGAGGCGATCTCTTTGGTGGTGCGCTTCTGCACGTAATACAGCGCGAGCACTTCGCGGTCCTCGGGAGGCAGCGTGGAGACCGCGGCCTCGAGGCTCATCCGCTCCTGCTGCTGGATGGCGCGCTCCTCGGCGCCGGTCTCGCCTGACGGCAGCGTGTCCTTGAGATCGTCAATCGGATCCGGCGAGTGCTTCTGTCTTCTCCGAAGCACGTCCAGACAGAGGTTCCGGGCGATCGCGAGCACCCAGAGATCGAACGGGCGGCTCTCGTCGTACTTCCCGAGGTTCTGGTACGCGCGCAGGAACGTCTCCTGCGCCACCTCGGCGGACTCGGCCTCGGAGCGGAGCAGCCGCAGGCAGAGGCCATACACCGGCCGCTGAACGGACCGGACCAGCGCTTCGAACGCGGACGGATTGCCCCCGCGAGCGGCCCGGACATCCGCCGCCCACTGCAGCGCCCCGGACCGGTCACCCTCGTGCGCCGCCATTCCGATGAGCACCGGCAGCGGGGAGGGCAGGGAGACTTCCAGAAAGTTCGTCACGCGTAAGTCTACGGACGGGCGCGACACCCATTGCGCCGCGGCCGGCGGGTCTCCGAAACCACGCCGCGCTCAAGGGGTTCAGGTCTTTTTCTCCTTTGATTGCGGGCGGTTGTCCGCGCGCGCCTGGGCCTTTTGCGCCTTCTTCAGCGCCTGCCGCTCGCGGAAGCCGCCGGTGCCGCGGGGCGCGGGGGTGAGACGTTTCGCGGGGCCCGCGCTTGGCCGGTGAGCTTGCCGGTGAGGCTTTGCATCGCCCTCTTCGGGAGGGCGCCAGGCCTGCGTCTCCTTGATCTGCTCGGCGGTGTCCTCCGCGTACGTCCAGTGGAAGAGCCGCTTCACCACCAGCGTCGCGTACGAGCCGGGGGGCAGGGTGAAGGCGATGTTGAGCTTCTGGCTGTCCCGGGAGAGCTCGTCGCGCTGCGCTTTGCCGAGCACCAGCTTCTGCGGCGTCACCAGCAGCGGCCGGTCTTCGTGCTTGAAGAAGAGAAGCTGCGGCGCCTCTTCGATGCGCAGGTCCGAGAACTGCAGCTTCTCCTTGCCCATGGCCCAGGTGACGGCCTCGCGGATCTTCGGATCGGTGATCCGCTCGCCGCTGTCGGGGCCGAGCAGCGGAAACGACAGCTCGCGCAGATACGTGAGGACTTCCGGCGGCGCGTCGCGGTGATGGAGCAGCGTCCCCGCCTGATACGGCATCGGAAACAGGCTCTCGCGCGGGAGCAGGATCTGCAGGAGCCGCCGCACCGCCTCGTTCCAGAGGTAGCTCTGGTAGGTGAAGAGCAGCATCGCGCGGTAGCTGGAGTCGATCTGCAGGAACGCTCGGACGAAGTCGTGCGGGCTCTCGCGCAGGGCCGCGAGGACGCGGAAGTACTTCTTGTTGCCCGCGAACGGGGCCTTCGCTCCCCACTTTCCCCAGTGCTTGCGCCAGAAGTCTTTGACCAGGTGGTCCTCGCTCCGGTCGAGCTCGGAGGGCTTGGCCATGTAGTTGTGGAGCGCGGCCTCGAAGTCGCCGCGGATGAGATCCTTCGCGATGAAGCCCTGCCCGTGCTTGAGCGAGCCGAACCGCTGGCTGTCGAAGTAGTTCACCACTCCGAGCCGGCTCACCTCCGCGGCGGCGATGGACAGCTTCGGAAAGTCACCCTGCGAGAGCCCGCGCACCGTCACCGAGAAGCGGTTGCTGGTGATGTTCGCGGCGGAGAGCGGCCGGTCGGTGCGCCCCAGGTACTTGAGCCGGAGATCGTCCTCCTGCATGTCCACATCGAAGCCGTCCACGGCGATGATCTGCTCGGTGCGGCCCTGCTTGTCTTTCAGCCCACAGAACGAAATGGCGCCGGGGCGGAGGCCGAACCGCTCCCGCAGGCGCTCCACGGCGTCAAACGTGGACAGCTTCTGCTTGTCCATCAGGTAGACGCGGAACGGCCCGTTCTCGACCTTGTCGAAGCGGTAGGATTCCTTCACCGAGAAGTCTTCGGGTCTCTGCTTGATCCTCACGATGCAGCGCCCTTTAGCAGCAAACCCCCACGCGCGAATGCCCGACGCGCGCCCGACGCGCGAATGATCGAAAAGTCGCACCCCGGCAACAGAGAGCTCATGCGACCGCTGTGGGTGACCCTTCTGCTGCTCGGCTCTGTTGGTTGCGCCACCAACTTATCCACGCTGCAGACCGCAAAGCCCATCAAGCGCGGGCAGGTGGAGGTGGAGGCGGGGGCGGGCGCGTACGTGAACTTCGGGCAGCTGGTGCCGATCATCAGCCAGGCCATCAAGCAGACGCAGGCGGCGAAGAAGGCGGCGGACACCGGCGAGCCGTTCAACCTCTCCGAGAAGGACCAGCAGGAGCTGCTCACCGCCGGCATCGGGCTCGCGGTGATGCCGCCGTCGCAGGGGTATGAGCTCCGCGTCCGCACGGGCCTCATGAAGGAGGACATGGATCTCGGGTTTCGGTACACGGGCAACTCGTACCGGCTCGACACGAAGTACCGCTACTTCCACTGGGAAGACGCCAGGACGGATCAGCCGGAGTACCGGAAGCCGTCGGTGGACATGGCGGTTGGGCTCGCGGTCAGCAAGTACGAGTTCGAAGGCGTCGTGTTCGACGCGCTGGACTACGTGCAGCTCAATGATTTTTCGCGCTGGGACATCGAGGTGCCCGCGTACTTCAGCTTCGACATCGGCGACATCGTGCAGCTCTACGCGGCGCCCAAATACCTCTGGAGCCGGACGTCGCTGGATCAGGAGCTCGTGAACATCTCGCGGCAGGCCACCAACATCACCGGCTTCGACGTCCGGCTGCCGTCCACCGTGTACATGCACTTCCTCGGCTCGTCGTTCGGCATCGCGGGCGGGTACAAGTACGCCCACCTGTATCTGGAGCTGACCGGCGGCTACACGATCTGCGATCCGAAGGTGGGCGGGCAGGTCCGTCACCTGGGCGGCGTCACGCTGTATCCGGCGGCCGGGCTTGCGCTGAAGTTCCCCTGACTGCTCTCCAGACGACCGTCTGCTTCGTTCCGAATCCTCATCCCCTTTGCTAGTGTGCGCGGGCTCATGCCGAGCGTTTGCCCACGCTGCCGCACCCCCTACGCCATGCCGGCGCCCGCGACGTGCAGCATGTGCGGCGAGCCGCTGCGCGCGGCCAGCCGCAGCACGGCCTCGGCGAACGGCGGATCCGGCCTCTCGGCTCAGGCCAGCGCCGCGACCGACGCGCTCCCTCCCGTCTCCGGAAGCATGCCGAACGCCGCGGTGAAGGGCCCGAGGCTGCTCGGGAAAATGCCGGACGGCACCGAGCAGCTCTTCCCGATAGACGGCGTGAAGGTGACGCTGGGCCGCCACCCCGCGAACACGCTGCGCCTCGTGGACCGGGAGGTCTCCAAGGAGCACGCGGCGATCGAACGGATTGGCGCGACGTTCGTCCTCAAAGACTTAGGGTCCTCGAACGGCACGTTCGTGAACGGCCGGCGCATCCGCGAGCTGCGGCTCAAGGATGGCGACGAGATCTCGCTCGGCAACAGCAAGCTCGTGTTCCAGTCCGGCGAGCCTGCCACGCAGCCCGGGGGGAACGGCTTCCCCGCGCAGGGCGGCGTCACGATCGTCGGCGCGGCGCATTCGATGCCGGCGTTCCTCGCGCAGATCGCTCAGGCCGAGGACACCGAGTTCCGCCCGGCGGAGAAGCTGACGGACCTGGGCGCCCTCCGGCAGGACTACGAGAAGCTGCGCATCGCGCACGAGTTCCACCGGCAGGTCGGCGTGGAGCGCGATCAGAAGAGCCTGCTCGACAAGATCCTGAAGGTCTCCTTCCAGCTCCTCGCGGCGGACAACGGCGTCATCTTCCTGCCTGACGCCGCGAACGAGCTGAAGGCGGCGGCCGTGCTCCGGCGAAAGCCCACCGACG
>JBJMQN010000398.1:0-2719 GCA_045802665.1 Myxococcaceae bacterium
ACGAACGCGAGCGCGGCGACAATCAGCAGCAGCGGCAAGGCAACGGCGGCGCGACGCACGAGGGGCGTGCATTTACACCGAGCGAGTCGATCGTTCTATCACTGGCTGAAACGGTGCTCGCGAGCTGCCATGCGTGCAGTTCGTCTTCGCGGCGCAACCTGACGCTGACCGTGCTGGTAACGCTACTTCGCCGACCAGCGCAGCTCATACCGCCAGCCACCGTCTTCGCGGCGCAGCGGCTCGCACTGCACGTCTCGAGCACCGGCGAGCGTCGCTGCCTCTGCCAGCACTCCCGCGAGGAACGTCGGCGCGAGGTCCGGCTCATTCACGAAGAAGTGGAAGCAGCCTTCACTCTGCTCCTCGAGGCGGGCGGTGTAGCGCGACGCGATGGAGTCCGCGCTCTTCGCCATGCGCTCCAGCGTGCGGCGCGGCCCCATCATCCGGGCGACGGCGACGATCGCGCTGCCCTTCAGCGTCATCGAATAGCCGCGCACGAGATCGTGCCCGAGCTGCCGGTACGCATCCGCCTCCAGCGAGCCCGCGAACAGCGACTCCACGGTGAGGCGAAGCCACGTCGCGAAATCCGATCGCTGCACGTCTCCAGCGGCGCGCGTCTCCACATCCAGCCCGGCGGTGGCGAGGCGGTTGCGGAGGCTGGGCGTCATGCGGCGTTCGAGCGCGTGCTGGAACAGGCCGTCCACGAGATTTCCGGCGACGACGTCGGCTGCGACTGCGCTCGGAATCAGTTCGGTCTGCATCGGCGGTCACCCTTCGCGAAACGGCCGACGCGTTCTACGCAACAGGGCTGACGCTCCGCACCTGGGTCATTCAGATCCATGAGCGATTGCAGACCGATCGCGGGGTTAAGCGTCTGACGCGAGACATCACGCGGGGACCCGGGTTCAGTGGCAGCGGAATGACGAGCAGGCGAGCAGCGAAGTCATTCGCGACTCGGCTCACCTGAACAGCGAAGCCACCGCCTTCATTGCTCTCGCGACCGGGCACGGCTTCTGGGTCGTTTCGTTCTGCATCGCGAGCACGAAGCAGCGCTGCGCGGAATCGAACCGGACGACGACGTGGCGCTTCGCGCGTTCGAACAAGACCGGCTGCGCACTCAAAATTTGAGACGGCATTGGGAGCATCCTTCTCTCCCCCCTGTGCCCGGAGATATCTGCACGCCGGATGCCCAGCCGCGGCGACGTGCTTTCGCGTGGATGCGCGCGCTCCACTGAGCCACTGGTGTGACGAAGCCACGATCCGGGTGCGTCGACGCCTCGATCTGCGTGTGAATGGAGTTGCGCTGCGTGGATGTGCGTTCCCAAAGACTGGGAATGGTGCGGCCGTTAAGTTCCGCCTCATGAAGATCGCGCACGTGAAGTCGCACGGCTCGCAGAAGTACGTCACCGAGATCGACGCGCGGAACCATCACCTCAAAGCAGACGAGTCCGAACGCCTCGGCGGGAGCAACGCGGGGCCGTCACCGTATGAGCTGCTGCTCGCGGGGCTCTCCGCCTGCACGTCGATCACGCTGCGCATGTACGCGGAGCGCAAAGGCTGGGAGCTCGGAGAGATCTCGATCGATCTCACGCTCGACAAGGAGAACGATCAGGATCTCATCCGCCGGACGATCCACTTCTCCGGAGAGCTCTCCGCGGAGCAAACGCAGCGGCTGCTCGAAATCGCCGAGAAGACGCCGGTGACGCTCACCATCAAGCGCGGCGCGAACATCACGACGACTATTTCGTGACTGTGCTCGGGTGGAGGAGCGCGTAGAGATCTTCCAAACCCTTCGCGAGCCGAGGCCCCGGAAAGAGCAGCTCCTTGCCGGAAACCTTCAGCCACCGCGCTTCTCGCAGTCCGGGCAGGGAGCGGAACTGATCGATCCCCGTATCCGGATCCGCCGCGTTCACCACGACCTCTGGCTTGGACGTAATTGCAGTCTCCGGCGAGAACGTGACGTATGCCCCGAACGGCGGCTTCACCACGTTCTCCCCTCCCGCGTCCTCGAGCAGCTCATTCGCGAACGAGCCCGGCCCCGCCACCACCATCGGATCGAAGCCGTAGACGAAAAGAACTCGAACGCGTTTGCCGGAGATCGCTTTGCTGCGAACGGTGGTGCGCGTGTCCTCCAGGTTCTTCGCCAGCGCGTCGCCCTGCTCGCTCTTCCCGAGCACTTTCCCGACGACGCGCAGCGCCTCCAGCACGCCGGCGACATCCTGGAGCGGGAGCAGCAGCACCGGCACGCCGAGCTCGGCGATCTTCTCCACCGCCACGCGATTGCCCGGTCCCGGCTGGACGATCATCAAGTCCGGCTTCAGCGAGATCACCGCCTCGACGGATGGATCCGAAAAGCCGCCCACCCGAGCGACCTTCGCCACCCGTTCGTCCTCGTCGAAGCGGCTCACGCCCACCAACGACTCGCCCGCCCCCACTGCCAGCACGATGTCTGTCAGCGAAGGGGCGAGCGTCACCACCCGCTTCACCTTCTTCACCGGAGGGCCGATGAAGCTGGATCTCGGCAACGCGGCTGCGTTGGCGGTCCACACAAGAACCATCAGAAGCAGAGCTGAACGCGCGGCTCCGCCCGAGCCGCCGAGGAGAGCGCGCAACAACCCATCGCGAGCTCCCCCTGCCGATCTGCGCAGGGAGCGCCGCGTCGAAAGCGCCGTCATCACGGGAACGCGAGCACGTAGCTCACGTTCGAGTAGAAGATCGTCGT
>JBJMQN010000399.1:0-2997 GCA_045802665.1 Myxococcaceae bacterium
AGCAGCCGCTGCGAGTTCGTCACGTCCGGACGCGGGACCAGCGTTCCTTCGTGCATCTCCAGGATCGAGGGCGGCGTGAGCTGCTTCGCGGCGCGCGCACCGGGATGGAACTGCTCCACCAGCGCCTGAATGTCGAGGCCGGAGCGGATGGCCTGACGCACGCGAACGTCGTCGTACGGGGCGTGCTGCACGTTGAAGCCGAGGAACCAGACCGATGGCGTCTTTCCCTGAACCACCTGCTGCGCATCCAGCGCGCTCTTCGCGACGTCCTCTTCGTACAGGCCGCTCACGAGATCCACCTCGCCGCGCTTGAGCCGTTCGATCGCCTCGGGGCGTCCATCGACCAGCTGGAACTCGAGCCTGTCCACCTGCGGCTGGTCCTGCCGGAAGTAGGTCGGGTTGCGTTCGAGGACGACGAGCGGATGCTCCAGCTTCACTGGCCGATACGGCCCCATCCCCACCGGGCGCCCCAGCGAATCCAGCCGAGCGATCTGCGCCGCGGGCAGCGTGAGCAGATGGAGGAAGAACGCCTTCGGCTCCTCGAGGCGGATCTCCAGCGTGTGCTCATCCAGCGCTTCGATGCCGGCGACCTCGGCGGATTTTCCGGAGAGGAACGCCTCCGCGCCTTCGACCTCTTTCAGGATCCACTGATCCGGAGACTTCGACGCCGGCGAGAGCAGCCGTTCGAAGTGCTTCTTCGCATCCATCGCGGTGAAGCGGATGCCGTCGTGGAACAGCACGTCGCGCCGCAGGAAGAACCGGTAGCGCCGAGCGGAAGGATCCGCCTCCCACCGCTCCGCGAGCTCCGGGTGAATCACGCCGTCTTCGCTGCGAAGGAGCGGCCGATAGAGGTTCGCGCCGATCTCCGCCATCTGCGAGTCCAGCGTGAAGATCGGATCCAGCCCGCGGGTCATCGCGAACGCTTCGCCATGGTGCGAGCCGATGCGCAGCGTTCCACCGCGCCGAGCCTGCGGCAGCTTGAACCGGAAGACCTCGCCCTCGAGCCCAGTCGCCTCCGAGTAGAGCTGATCCACCGTGCGCGACAGCCCGTCCGCGATCCGGATCACCTTTCGGGCGTCCTCGCGGACCTGCGCCACTTCCTCGCCGATCGCCGCGTCGCCGCGCGTGAGCACCTGGTGCGCCGTGCGGATCTCGTCGATCGCCGCGGTGAGCCGGAGCACGGAGTCCGACAGGTCTCGTCCGGTGCGCGCCTGGCCCTCCGCTTTCTCCGATGCGCTCTGGGCGAGCCGCGCCATCTCCTGCGTCTGCTTGACGAGATCGCGCGCTCGGATCGCCTGATCTTCCGCGCCGGAGTTCACCTCGCGGATGAGCGAACCGACTCGCGTGGACGCATCGACGACGCTCTTTCCCTGACCCTCGAGCCGCGCCGTCTCCGCGACCGTCGACTCCACCGCCGCGAACGTCCGGCCGATGGTCGATCGGATGTCCTTCAGCGAAGTCGCCGCGCGATCCGCGAGCTGCGTTCCGGCCGCCGCCTGCTCGCGTCCCTCTTTGACGAGGTTCACCGCCATCTCCACGCCCTCGCGGACGCGGGTGACGATCTGGTTGATCTCCCGAGTGGACCGCGCGGTGCGTTCAGCGAGCCCGCGAATTTCGTCCGCCACGACTCCGAACGCGCGCCCGTTCTCTCCCGCCTGCGCCGCGATGATCGCCGCGTTGAGCGCGAGCAGGTTCGTCTGGTCCGCGATCTCCTGAATCACATCCACGATGCGGCCGATCTGCGCCGAACGATCTCCGAGCGCATCCACCAGCACCGCCGCTTTCCGGATCGTCTCCTCGACCTGGTACATGCCCTTCACGGACTCGCCCACCAGCGTCTGTCCGCGCTCTGCCGTCGTCGTCACTTCGCGGGCGAGATCTCCCGTCTCGTTCGCTCGGCGGCGAACCGCGTCGATGCCGCCCTCCACCGCCTGCACGAAGTCTCCCGCCTCGTTCGCGAAGCGGAGCAGCGCATCGCCGGACGCGACGATGGAGGTGAGCCTGTCGCTCATCTGCAGCACGAGGTCGGACGTCTTGTGCGCGAAGTCGTTGAGCGTGGTGAGGGCGGAGGCGACCTGCTCGATGCGCTCCGTCATCTCGGAGAGCGCGCCGGTCGTGTCCTGCGCGAACGTCTCCAGCTGGTGCACGCGCTTGCCGGCGGACTGCAGCGACTCGCCCATCCCGCCCACCGCGCCGAGCGACCTGTCCACCGCGCCGCCCTGCCGCCGCGCGGCCTCCAGCAGCATGCGCGCCTGCTCACCGACTTCTTTGCAGGTGCGGTGAACGTTGCCGGAGACGCGCTGCACCTGACTCATCGCTCGGCGGAGCGAGATGATCAGCCGGCGGAGATCTTCCTGATTCTCCATCCGCCGGTTCGCGCCGACGGAGAGATCGCCCTGCGAGAGCCGCGAGATGAGCTCACGGCGTTCGGTGGCGCGGAGCTTCGCCCAGCTGAACCACGTGAAGTAGCCGCCCAGCGTGAACAGCGTCGCGGAGATGACGACGGATGCGATGCCGGACGCGAGCGACCAGCCATCTGGCCGCACCAGCCACGAAGCGACTGAAATCAGAACGCCCGTCAGCGCGCCTGCGCCCAACCCGAAGGCGAAGAGAAACCGTCTCGAACCCATCTCGAAGGCGACGAACCTAGTCGAAAGCTACAATGGCGTCGTGATTTCGCTCGTCGCGATCGTTCTCGCCGCCACCCAGCCTTCGCCGACGGATTTCTACGAGTTCACGATGTTCGGCTCGCCCGTGGGCTTCGTCTCGCTGTCCGAGAGCGCGGAGGGCTATCGGTACACCTCGGTGCACCTCTACACGCGCGGAGATTCGCACGAGCAGAAGGCGCGTTCGGAGACGATCAAGCTCGACAGCAAAGGCCGGGACAGCAAGGGCCTCGTCCCGGCGTCGTGGGCGTTGTGGCACGGCGTTCCTGAATCCGGCTGCATCGACGTGAAGGATGAGCTCACGGCGTTCGGTGGCGCGCAGCTTCGCCCA
>JBJMQN010000400.1:0-8240 GCA_045802665.1 Myxococcaceae bacterium
AACGAGCGCATCCAGCGCCTTCAGGCCCGTCTGCAGCGGCTCGTGCACCGACTTCCGCTTCACGATGTCGGGCGCCTTGATCTCCAGCTTGCGGCTCTCGGTGGACTGGATCGGACCCTTGCCATCGAGCGGCTCACCGAGCGCGTTCACCACCCGGCCCAGCAGCGCCTTGCCCACGGGGACGGAGGCGATCTGCCCCGTGCGCTTGCACTGGTCGCCTTCGCGGATGTCGCGGAACTCGCCCATGATGGCGACGCCGACGTTGTCCTCCTCGAGGTTCAGCACGAGGCCCTTCACGCCGTTGTTGAACTCGACGAGCTCACCGGAGAGCGCACCCTCCAGGCCGTACACGCGAGCGATACCGTCGCCTACCGACAGAACGGTGCCCGTCTCGGCGACGGTGACCTTCTTGCCGAAGTCCTTGATCTGCTCGCGGAGGATTCTGCTGATCTCGTCAGCGCGGATTTGCATGATGTTTTCTCAAGCTTCTTTGAGGGGTTACGAGAAAGAAGGCGCGGCCCCTTAACATGGCGCGTAAACCCTCGGCAACGCTTTGATTGGTCCCTGTTCAGCGGCCAGTAGCAGCGCTTCGGACTGCCTTTCGGAGAGACTCACGGTCATGAGCGTCCCACCCCCCGACTTCGGAGAGCCGTTCTTGAGCTGGCTCCGGGAGGAGACCGAAGGCGCCTGGGCGAAGTTGCCTGCGGCTGATCAGGGCTGGCAGCCGGGGACGAAGTGGGGAACGCCCCTCTCGGATGCGGAGCTCTCCGATGCGGAGAAGTTCATCGGCCTCCGCTTCGCGCCCGACTACCGGCTGTTTCTGCGCACGCTGCACACGACGACGAATCGTCCGAAGGCGATCCGGTATCAGGGCAGCGAGGGGAAGTCAGTGGAGGTGCCCGGGTTCTACGATTGGAGGAAGGACCGGGAGGAGCTTCGAAGCGCGCTGGAGAACGCTGCCGCGAGCGCGCTGCGCGAAGTGGAGCAGGGCGGACTGTGGCTCTCCGAGTGGGGCGAGAAGCCCGCGTCATCGGCTGATCAGCTTCGCGTGCTGAAGGCGAAGGTGCAGGAGAGCTCGCCGCTGGTGCCGGTGTTCGGGCATCGCTTCCTCGTGGCGGACCTGCCGGAGCCGGGCAACCCGGTCCTCTCCATCTACGGCGGTGATGTCGTCGTCTACGGAGAAGATCTGCGCGCGTACCTGCTGCGGGAGTTCAGCGAGCTCATCAAGCCGGAGAAGCCCGCCGTTGATCAGCCGCGGAGCGTGCGGCAGGTGAGCTCGGTGCGGCTGTGGGGCTGGCTCGTCACCTGAGCGCTACTTCAGCGCGTCGAACGCGGCATTGACGACGCCCGAGTACTGCACCTGCCACAGGTGAGCGAGCGGCGTGTTGTGCGGCCCTTCCATCGTGACGACCTTCGCACCCGGCATCGCGAGCTGAGCGGCGGGCATGTACCCATCGCCGTCCTCGAACACGCCCTTCGCGGGGCCCAGCGTCGGAGTCCCGGTGGTCCCGATGATCGTGACGCCGCCTGCGATCTGTCCGCGCTGCTTGTCCCAGTCGGCGTTCAGGTCGTTGATCATCTTCGAGCCCACCGCGAGCTCCCTCGCCGCGTCGTCCACGTTCTTCACCGGCTGACCGACCACCGCGCCGATGTTGCCGAGGTACGTGCCGTGCGAGGCGGGGCCAATCATCACCGTGCGGTTGATGTGCGGGCCCTTCGAGGCGTCGCGCTGATCCAGATACAGCCGGAAGTCCGTGCCGCCCGCCGAGTGGGTGACCACGTCCACATCCTTCTGTCCGGTCACCTTCGAGATCGCGTCCAGCGCCTGAGCGATCTGCGGCGCCTTCTTCGTCGGGGACGCCCACGGATCTTTGTACTCGACCTCGAAGATCTTCATCTTCGCGGCCTCAGCCTCGGACAGCTCCTGCCCGTGCACGCCGCCGAGCCGGAACTTGCCCTCCTCCGCGACGTAGACCGCGACCTTCCCGTTCTGCGGATTCTTCGCCAGGCCCTCGCCCATCGCGTTGAACGACTTCGCGGGCATCGTGAGTCCGGGGATCATCACCACCGGGCGCTTGAGCACGGGCGGCGCGTTGATCTCGCCGTAGGCCACTCGCTGCGGCGCGGACATCTCGGAGACCTTCTTGTTCGGACGGAGCGCGTTGAACGCCTTGTCGGACGCCCAGTCCTTCACCGTGTTGAACGGATCCGGCTTCGGGCCTTCGAGGTGCGGCAGCTTCGGGAAGTCGAGGTGGAACTTGTCGAGGAGCGAGTGCCCCTTGTTGATCTCCGCCTTCACCGCGTTCACCGGCTTGGCGACGGCCTTCTCCGCCTGCGTGGCGACCTTCTGCAGCTGGCTCTTCAAAACGCGGTCGATGGTCATGGTTGGAAACCCTTTCGACGAAGATTCTCGGCCGTGTGGGCACAGCTGTTCTGTGCATACCGCGCCAAAGTCGTGTGCAGCCTACGCCAATCCGCGCGTTTTCTTCGAACGGAAGGCTCCCGGAGTGACGCCCGTCCAGCGCTTGAACGCCCGAGCGAACGTCGCCCCATCGGTGTACCCCACCTTGACCGCGACCTCGGAGAGCGACAACTCGCCAGCGGACAGCAGCGCCTTCACCGTGTCCTGACGGAGCTCCTCCACCAGCGCCGCGAAGTTGAGCCCATCCTCCTGAAGCCGCCGCTGCAACGTGCGATCTGACAGGTGCAGCTTCTTCGCGACCTTCTCCAGCGTCACGCCGCCCTGCTCTCGGACGAAGCGGAGCGCGTGCGGAATCAGAGCGGAGGCGAAGAGCGGCGCCGGCATCCGCCGGACGTCATACCACCAGCGGTGGCGGCAACGTCTCGATGGACAGCAGCGCGTCGTCGCGGAGCGCCGTCATCACCGCCTCATCCAGCGAGCTCGCGAAGTATTCGGGCGGCTCGAACATGGGCGAGAAGTGCTGGCCGCGTTCCACGTAGGCGGCCCTCAGGCCGGCGGCGACGGCGCCGTGGATGTCCCACGCATGAGCGGAGAGCAGCAGCACCTCCATCGGCGCCACGTGCATCGCCTCCGGGATCTGCAGATACGCCGGGTGCGCGGGCTTGAAGTTCCTCACGTCCTCGACGGAGAACACGTGCGCCACGGCGTCATCGAGGCCCGCGTTCTCCAGCGAGGATTCTGTCGCCAGCGAAGAGCCGTTCGTCACGATCACCGCGGGGATGTGGGCGGCGCTGAGCAGCTTGAGCGCTCGGCGGAAATCGCGCTGGGGCCGGAGGCGCTCCAGCGCGAAGGCGAGCTCCGCGCGCAACTCCGGTGTGACGTGCAGCCCGTGCTGCTCCATCAACGCGCTCATCGCGCCCAGCATCACATCCAGAAACGGGTGGAACATCGCGCACGCCTGAACCGCGAAGGCATCGCGCAGGGAGTTGGACACCCAGAGCTCGGTTTGAGATCGACGAAGCCCCGCGCGGCGGAGAATTTTCCGGAGCGGCGTCATGGAGAAGGACGTCTCGAAGGCATCGAACGCCACCACTCGGGGCTGGGCCATGAAGCGCAACATGGTCATCAGGCCAATCGCGGGCCATGCGCCGGCAAGCAGGGCAGGCGGGCGTTCTCAGGCTGCAAGAATCTTCCAGTTGTTTCGCGGACCTTCTGGTCCGGGGCGAGTAGGCGTTCGGCCGCGAGTGAGACTATGGTCCGCGCCCTTTCGTCCGCCGGAGCCGTCCATGAACAGAGCACTGCTCATCACCGCGCTGTTGGCGCTGTCCGCCTGTGGCCCCTCGCAGGCCGTGAAGTCGGATCCGCTGCCGCAGGGCCCGACCTACTACCAGGACGTCGCGCCGCTGCTCGCGAAGAACTGCAACGGCTGCCACGTGGAGGGCGGCATCGCCCCGTTCGCGCTGACGACTCCCGACAACGCCGTCGCCTACTCGAGCGCAATCGTCACCGCGACGAAGTCGAAGATCATGCCGCCGTGGCCTCCGGGCGCGGACTCACCCGCGTACGCGCACGATCGCCGGCTGAGCGATGATCAGCTGGCGATGCTGGAGACGTGGGCCGCTGCCGGTGCGCCGCTGGGCGACGAAAAGCACCCGGCCGAGCTGCCCGCGCCGGACGTCGTGCAACTCACCACCGTCAGCGTCGAGAAGGACATCGGCGTGGACTACGTGCCGGACACGAACCTCCGCGACGACTACCGCTGCTTCCTCGTCGACCTCGACGCCGTCGAGCGGAAGATGGTCACAGCCTACGAGGTGGTGCCGGGCAATCGCCGGACCGTTCACCACGTCATCGGCTACCTCTTCAGCGGCGCGGACAAGCAGGCGCTCATCGACGCGGACAACGCTTCGCCGGACCGGCCGGGTTGGCAGTGCTTCGGCGGTCCGTCTCCGGAAGGCGTGAATGTGGATCCGATCGGCGTGCTCGGCGGGTGGGTGCCGGGACAGTCCGCGGTGAAGTTCCAGCCGGGGACGGCGAAGCAGATCGATCCCGGAAACGTCGTCGTCGTGCAGGTCCACTACAACCTCGCCGGCGGTCACGATTCAGATAGAACGAAATTGCGCCTGACCTACGCGCAGAAGGCGGCGGAGAGCACGCTGCAGGCGCTGTACACGGTGCCGTTCTGGAAGAGCGATCTGCAGATCCCCGCGAACGGCGCGGGCGTGGTGCAGGAGCGGTGGCGCACGATGTCCGAATGGACCGGCGGCATCTTCTTCCCGGACAACGAGGCGTGGATCACCTCCGTCGCGGGCCACATGCACCGGCTCGGCACTTCGATTTCGCTGCGGCTGGTGAATGAAACCGGCACGCACATGCTGCTCGACATCCCGGCGTGGGACTTCCACTGGCAGGGGACGTACCAGCTGATGGAGCCGGTGCAGATCAGGCCGACGGACACGATGATCATCCGCTGCACCTACGACAACACCGCTGCGGTGCGCGCTGCGCAGAACTTCGTCACCCCGATGCGCGATGTGACGTGGGGCGAGGGCACCGAGGACGAGATGTGCCTCGCGTACGGCGAGGTCGTCGACAACAACCCCGGGCCGCTCCGGCTGAAGTAGTGGGATGGCGCGGCTCCACCTCTTAGAGCTCGAAGATCAGCCCTGGTTCCCGCGAGCGGTCCGCGATGGCGCGACGGACTACCTCGCGTTCGTGGGCAATCTGCTGGAGGCGCCGTACCAGGCGTTTCTGCCGAGGCTCGCGGAGGCGATGCGGAAGATCGGCGACAGCAGGCTCGTCGATCTCGCGTCCGGCGGCTCCGGTCCGGTTCAGGTGCTCGTGCGCCTGCTCCGAGCGCGTGAGCTCAACGTCACCGCCACGCTCACCGATCTCTATCCGAACCTGCCGAAGTTCGCGGACGTCGCGCAGAACAGCGGCGGGACCATCGACTTCGTCTCCGAGTCGGTGGACGCGACGAACGTTCCGGAAGACCTGCTCGGGTTCCGAACGGTCTGCAACGCGTTCCATCATTTCCAGCCGGACCTCGCGCTGAAGATCATCGAAGACGCGGTCCACAAGCGGCAGGGCATCGCGATTCTGGAGTTCGTGGAGCGGTCGCCGTTCTCGATGGCCGCCATTCCACTCGCCGCCGTGCAGAGCGCGCTGGTGGCGCCGGTCATCAAGCCGTTCCGCCCCTCGCGCCTGTTCTTCTCGTGGGCCGTGCCGCTCATCCCGTTCACAGTGCTGTGGGACGGGCTCGTGAGCTGCCTGCGCGTGTACTCCGTGGGCGAATTGCATGCGCTCGTCGGACGCATTCAGGACGCGCGGTACATCTGGGACATCCGGCGCGACGCGTTCGGACCGCTCGGCTCGACGACGCTGATTGGAATTCCGGCCGAGCGCGTGCGCTGACCGTCTCAGCGCCGCGCGGACTTCGCCGCGTCCCTACCGTAGTAGTGCCGCCGGAACGCGCGGTCCGAGGCTTCGGCCTGAATGCGACGGAAGAGCTTGAGCACGCCGTCTTTGCGTCCGAAGTCCTCGGCCCAGGACGGCACCTTGTCTCCGGGGTTCACCGCGTAGCGATAGAGCACGTGAGAGCGCCCGGGTCCTTCGCCGGTCACGACCCATTCGCCTTCGTTCAGCGGCACCCGCACCACATCGTCCTTCTCGGGGACGACGTCCGTCTCGGTGCTCCAGTGGCTGCGGAACTCGTTGGTGCGGCGGCTGCTCTGATCCACGTGCACGTTGATGACGTAGTCGTGCGACTTGAAGAAGAACGGGAAGTCGAGCAGCACGTACACGAGCCGGCCGCCGTCCGTGCCTCGGCCGACGACGCGGCTCTCCTTCACGTAGGGCATGAAGCGCGGATGGAGCTCGACTCTGGTGAGCACGTCCTCGATGTCCTGCACGGACGCGTCGAGCGTGCCTTCCGCGATGAACTCGGTGACGCCGCCGCTCAGGTTGCGGGTTCGGATGATGACGCCGTCCAGCCGCTCGATGCGCCATTGCTCCTGGTCCGCCGCGCCGAGAGCAGTCGTTGCGCAGCAGAGCGCCAGAGCGATTCCGAAAATTTCCCCCCGCATTCAGGCCCCAAGGTGTCTACGGCCCCGCACCGCGAGAAGTGCCCTGCGCACCCAAAACGTTCAGAAGCGGCCTCGGAAAATCGTGAGTCCCCCCGCTGCGGAAATCTGAGGGGCACCCGGTTCGCTGCGAAAAAACGCTGATCCGGCGCGCGGATGCAGAAGGCACGGGCGTTGCGTCGTGGACGGCCCGTGAACCTTTCCCCGAGGAATCGAATGAAGAAGCTCCTGGGCCTTCAGGCAGTTGCGGTGTTCGCGCTCGCCGGCTGCACGTTCTCCCCGAATCAGGGCAGCGGTGGTGTCGGCCGCTCTCAGTCGAACATCCAGCCTCAGCCGTCTGCGTGTTCGTCGCTGGGCGAGAGCGCGTGCCTTGCCCGGGCTGACTGTGAGGGGCGTTATGGCGGTGTGTGCCCGGCCTGCACGGCGGGAAGCCCATGTCCCCCGTGCTCGAACGGGTTCCTCGGCTGTCAGGACAAGGCTCCGGCAGACCCGTGCAGCGGTTTGAATGAAGCGCAGTGCAACGCGAGCAACCTCTGCCACGCGAACTACGCGACGGCGAGTTGCCCGCCGTGCCCGCCAAATGGGGTCTGCTCTCCCTGCAACGTCCAGGCGGCGTTCACGAGCTGCTCGGTGAACGTGCCGCCGCAGGATCCGTGCGTCGGACTGGATGAGTCCATGTGCACGATGAAGGAGCCGTTCTGCCAGCCGCAGTACGCCGCGGTGATGATGGCCTGCCCGCCCTCAGCGGACGGCGGCTGCGACATGCAACCCCTCTATCTGGGCTGCCACGGCGGAGCGCGAACCTGCACGAGCAACTGCGATTGCGCGGTGAACGAGTACTGCGCGGTGAAGTACTTCACGGAGCCGCCCGAGGTGTTCAGCGAGGACGGTGGCATCGCGCGCTGCGCCACTCCTCCGCAGCCGTCGGGAGTCTGCACGCCCGCGCCGAACGACACGCCAATCTACCTGGGCGATCCGACGGATCCGATCGAAGCGAAGGACGCCGGCAGCGCGCCGACGCCGTAACCTTCAACTGCTCTGAAAATGAAAAGTGCCCTCGGATCCGACGTGGATCACGAGGGCACTCTTTTTTTGGGCGTCCTACTGGCCCCGAAGCTCTCGCCGGAGCGTCTCGAGCTGGCTCTTCACCGAGCCGTCGATCACCATGTTCCCGACCTGCGCCGACACGCCGCCGATGAGCGACGGATCCACCTTCGTCTCCAGCACCACGTCGCGCTGGGTCAGCTTCTCGAGCTGCGCTTCCAGCCGCTTCACGGTCTCATCCGGAAGCGCCACGGCGGTGGTGACCTTGCCGCGCACCCGTCCCGACCGCGCGTCCGCCAGATCCGCGTACAGCCGCTGGATGTCCGGGAGCGTGTTGATGCGGTTCCGTTCGACCAGAAGCTTGAGCAGATTCTGCACCGGCAGCGAGAGCTTGGCGGACGCCGCGAGCTGATCAACCACCTGCAGCCGCTGGCTCTTCACGTAGGCCGGGTTCACCAGCACATCGCTCAGCTCCGCGCTGCCTTCGAGCAGCTTCACGAAGTCCGAAAGCTCGGTGGAGACCTTGTCGAGGAGCGACATCTCGGCGGCGATGTCGATGAGGGCGCGGGCGTAGCGGCGGGCGACGGAGACGTTGACTGCCAGGGCGCGCGCCCTTAACACCGACTGGCTGTAGAGTGAAGCGCAGCATGCGAGACCCTGTCGTCGGGATTGACCTCGGCACGACCTTCAGC
>JBJMQN010000401.1:0-2966 GCA_045802665.1 Myxococcaceae bacterium
AAGCTGGTGCCCGAGGTCCTGAACATCACCTTGAAGCAGTCGATCTACGGCGACCCGGACAAGGGCATCGCCAACGAGCCGCGGCTCAAGGAGATGATCGACAACCCCACCGTGCTCGGCACCATGGCCGATGGGAAAGAGGTGACCTCGAAGGACGTGCTCGAGATCGGGCTCGCGCTCGAGGGGCTCCACCGCCAGGCCGGCATGCACGCCGCCGGCGTGGTGATCGCCGACAAGCCGCTCTGGGAGTTCGTGCCGGTCTACTCGCCCCCGGGCGAACGGACGCTGATCACCCAGTTCGCGAAGGACGAAGTGGAAGCCGCGGGCCTCGTGAAGTTCGACTTCCTCGGCCTCAAGACGCTGACGGTGATTCAGAACGCGCTCAACATGATCAACCGGAAGCTCCCGGCGGATCAGCAGATCCTGCGCGAGAAGATCCCGCTGGGAGATCCGGCGACGTACGACCTCATCAGCCGTGGCGACACCGCGGGCGTGTTCCAGATGGAGTCCTCGGGCTTCACCGAAATGGTGATGAAGATGAAGCCCAGCCGCTTCGAGGACGTGATCGCGGCGGGCGCGCTCTACCGCCCGGGTCCCCTGGATCAGAAGCTGGAAGACGGCCGGACCATGGTCGACGTGTACATCGACCGGAAGCACGGCAAGGAGCCGGTGAAGTATCCGCACGACTCGCTCGAGCCGGTGCTCAACGACACCTACGGCGTGATCGTCTACCAGGAGCAGGTGATGCAGATCGCCCAGGTGCTGGGCGGCTACTCACTGGGCGGCGCGGATCTTCTCCGCCGCGCGATGGGTAAGAAGAAAGCCGAGGAGATGGCCAAGCAGCGGGCCCTCTTCCTCGACGGCGCGAAGAAGAAAGAGGTCGACGAGAAGATCGCCTCCGGCGTCTTCGACCTGATGGAGAAGTTCGCGCAGTACGGCTTCAACAAGTCGCACTCCGCCGCGTACGGACTCATCACGGTGCACACCGCGTGGCTCAAGGCCCACCACCCGGTGGAGTTCATGGCCGCGCTGCTCACCTCGGAGAAGGACAACACCGACAAGGTGGTGCTCCACATCGCCGAGGCGCGCGCCGCTGGTCACGAGGTGCTGCCCCCGGACATCAACCTCTCCGACCTCGCGTTCGGCGCGGTGGAGGGGAAGATCCGCTTCGGGCTTGGCGCCATCAAGGGCGTCGGCGAAGGCGCGATCGAGGCGATCCTGGATGCGCGCAAGAACGGCCAGTTCAAGGACCTGTTCGACTTCTGCGAGCGCGTGGACAGCCGCCGCGTGAACCGCAAGGTCATCGAAGCGTTGGTGAAGGCTGGCGCGTTCGACTTCGAGAAGCGTCCGCGGCGGATGCTGTTCGAGACGATCGAGAGGGCGCTCTCGCGCGGCGCATCCACTCAGGCGGATCTCGCGTCCGGGCAGAGCTCTCTGTTCGGGCTGTTCGGCGGCGGCGACAGCAAGACGAAGGCGCCCGCGCTGAAGAACGACTACACGAACGTCGAGGAATGGCCGGAACGCGAACGGCTCGCGTACGAAAAAGAATCCATCGGGTTCTACGTCTCCGGCCATCCGCTCCACGCGTATGACCGCGAGCTCAAGCGGTACGCCCGGTCCACGCAGGCGGTGCAGCGCGCTCGGAAGGACGAGAAGGTCACCATCGCCGGCATCGTCGCCGCGCTCCGCGAACGCCCCACCAAGACGGGCAAGCGGATGGCGTGGGTGACGATCGAGGATCTGCAGGGGTCGCTGGAGATCGTCTGCTTCCCGGGACGAGACGGCAGCAAGCCGACGATGGGCAAGGACGGCAAGTGGCAGAAGGGCACGCCGAGGCCGGGCTTCGAGCAGTGGGAGCAGCTGCTCAAGAGCGACGATCCGCTGCTCGTCACCGGGACCGTGCAGATCAACACCCGCGACGAAGGCAACACCATCGTGGAGCTGATCGCGGAGGAGATTCAGTCGCTGCGCGCCGTGCGCGAGAAGCGGACCAAGCGGATGGAGATCCGGCTGCGCGCGGACATGGTGACGGACGAGAAGCTCCGCAAGCTGACCGAGCTCGCGAAGCAGTACGCCGGCGCCACGCCCATCGCAGTCTCGATTCTGATTCCGGGCGAGGCGGAAGCGCTGATCGGGAACACGCAGCTCAAGGTCGCCGCGCATGAGGATCTGATCGCGGGAATTGATCGCCTGTTCGGGGCGCGCGTCGTCGAGGTCGGTTAGTCGCCGCGACGGATCATCCACGCGGCCTCGGGCGGCCCGTCAGGTGAGCCCAACTCCATGACGCGTTTCCGCCCGCCGAGCTCAGATCGGAGTGGCGGAGCACGGCGACCGCAATCAGTCGGGGTGGTCCGCTGTGCGTTCCCAGCCGTTGAGAGCGGTCCTCCGGACACGCCTGCGCGCTCCACTGTCCGCGGTCGCGACAACGTGAACGACCGTACCCCCGCGTAATCGCTGCATCGCGCGCTGCGGCACACCCTAAGCAGAGCTGCCTCCCGGTATCGCAGCGGGAGGAAAAGTTCATGACGCGGACTGCACTGGCCGGGATGCTGTTGCTGATGAGCGTGGGATGCGCGAAGCAGGCGTCGCCCACGCCGGATCTCGCGCCGCGCTCGCAGCTGCTCGTGATCCACACCCAGACCGCGGTGCTCACCTATCCCATCGCGGTGGGCGCGGACGGCTGGAAAAACGAGCTTTCGCAGGGCTACCCAGCGACGTGCATCGACGAGGACGCGGACAACGACGGCGTTCCGGCATCGATGGACGCGGATGAAGAGCCGGTCGCTTCCAACGAGCCGTTCCATTGCGGCCGCTGCGGGACCCCGAACGATTTCCGGATGGAGCTCCGCGGAGACTCCGTCGAGGTCGAACACGCGCGCATCACTGAACGCCACGGAGACATCCTCACGCTGCAGAGTCCGTTCGGAGCCATCTACGCGCGGGTCGATGCGAAGACGAACTCGAAC
>JBJMQN010000402.1:0-7150 GCA_045802665.1 Myxococcaceae bacterium
ATCTTCCCGGCCCCAGAAAGGGGTCCCAGAAAGGGGTAACAGGATTTTTTTCCTCAGTAATGCGGCGGCTTTTCCTGCTCTCGGGGGTCGACGACGCCCGGCTCCGCCTCCAGCTTTTGACGGAGTGCGTTGAGCTGGGCGGTCAAGACGTCCAGGTTTCTCTGCTGGGCGTAGACGACCTCGGAGAGTTGCTGCAGGAGGTCCTGCTGCTCGGTGAAGCGGAGCTCGAGCTCGCGGAGGCGCTCTTCCATGGCGGCCGCGGTGCTACCACAGTCGCCGCCCACCGCGGCTGCCGTCCGCGTTCTTTCGTTGCGCAGCTCGCGCGGCCCCCGTAAATCGCGGCTCGTCCCGAAGCGAAAGGAGCCTCAGCGTGGCGCAGATGAACGGCATGGAGGGCAAGGTCGCGCTCGTCACCGGAGCGACCGGAGGTATCGGCCGCATCACCGCTCGGGAGCTCGCGAAGGCGGGCGCGGACCTGACCATCGTCGCGCGCAGCAAGGACAAGGCAGCGGAGACGCTCGCCGAGATAAACGCCGCCGCCCCCAACGCGAAAGTGGACGTCATCTACGCGGACCTCTCGGAGATAGCTCAGGTGCGCGCCGCCGCCGCCGAGTTCAAGAAGAAGCACGACCGCCTCCACCTCCTCGTGAACAACGCCGGCGCGGTCAACATGGAGCGCCACGTCACCAAGGACGGCTTCGAGCTCACCTTCGCCGTCAACCACCTCGCCTACTTCGTCCTCACCAACGAGCTGCTCGATCTCCTGAAAGCCTCCGCTCCCGCTCGCATCGTCAGCGTCGCCTCGGATGGGCACCGGATCGGGAAGATCGACTTCGACGATCTCCAGGGAGAGAAGGCCTTTGGCGGAATGAAGGCGTACACCCAGTCGAAGCTCGCCAACATCCTGTGGTCCAACGAGCTCGCTCGGCGGCTGCAGGGCACCGGCGTCACCTCCAACTCCGTCCATCCGGGCGTGGTCGCCACCGGCTTCGGCCGAAACTCTCCCGGGTTCTTCAACTTCCTCGTGAAGCTCGGGTCCATCTTCATGATCACGCCCGAGAAGGGCGCTCGGACGACGCTCCACGTCGCCACCTCCCCCGACGTCGGCAACACGACCGGCGCCTACTGGGCAAAGCGCAAACCCAGCCGCCCGGCGAAGCAGGCGTTGGATGAGGCGGTGGGCAAGCGGCTCTGGGAGGTCAGCGAACAGCTCGTCGCGGGGAAATGACACCTACGCGCGGCGCGCGCTTGCCGTCGCGGTTTTGCTAGGGTCCGCCGGCCCATGGCAGCCGACGTCGCATTGCTCGCCGAAGTGCCGCTGTTCTCCACGCTCGACGAAGCCGAGCGCGCCGTGCTCGCCGAGAACCTCGACGAGGTCACCTTCCAGGCGGGACAGCACGTCTTCCGCCGCGGAGATCCCGGCGGTTCCATCTACATCGTGAGTGGCGGCGAGGTGCAGATCTACCTCGAGGACTCCACCGGCTCGAAGATCGTCTTCGAGACCGCGAAGGCGGGAGACTTCTTCGGCGAGCTGTCGCTGCTCGATGGCGATCCCCGGAGCGCGGATGCGCTCGCCGTCACCGACACGCGGGCGCTGCGCGTGGACCGGAACGATCTCGCCCTGCTGTTCAAGGCCCGCCCCGACGCCGCGCTGCACGTGCTCACCATCATGGGCCGTCGCATCCGCGAGGCGGACCAGATGCTTCGGGTCCGTCCTCAAAGCAGCCCCAACGAGATCATGGCCGAGCGCCTCACCCCCATTCAGCGGGTGGCGGATCTCCTCGCCGCGTTCTCCGGCAGCATCACCTTCCTCGTGGTGCACATCATCTGGTTCGCGATCTGGGTGAGCGTGAACACGGGGATGCTCCCCCTCCTCCCGCCGTTCGATCCGTTCCCATTCGGCCTGCTCACGATGGTGGTGTCGCTCGAGGCGATCTTCCTCTCCTGCTTCGTGCTGATCAGCCAGAACCGGCAGGCGGCGAAGGAGAAGTTCCGGTCGGATGTGGAGTACGAGGCGAACATCCGAGCGGGCCTCGAGGTCACGCAGCTCCACGTGAAGGTGGACGCGCTCTACGATCAGATCCTCTCGAGGCTCGCGTCGCTGGAGACCAAGGTCTCGGGAAAGCCCACCGAGAAGGGACCGCCGTCGCAGCCCGGGGAAGCGCAGAGCCGCTCGGCGTAGAGAGCGCTACTGGAGATCGTTCAGGTAGACGGTCCCGCCGGCCACCGCGACGAGCGTCTTTCCGGCGAGATACACCGTCCCCACGTCCGCGCTCGTCGGCAGGCGGGTCTGCGGATCCCGCCACGACAGCCCCGCGTCGTCCGAGACCATGACGGTTCCCGCCGAGCCCGCGAAGCCCTTGGTCCCCGCGAGGAAGAAGGCGCGCGAGGGGCCATTCACATCCACCGGGTGGAACGTGTTGCCGTAGTTGTCGCTGCGGAGCTCACCCTGCTGCGACATCGATGCGAGGACGACGGCGCCGTTCGCCGACAGCGCCTCCACATCGCCCTCGAGCGGCAGCTTCTGCCAGGTCGCGCCCTCGTCGTCGGACGCGTACAGGCCGCCGAAGCCGGTGGACAGCTCGCCGGTGGCGAACATGCGCTGCGAGGCGGCCGCGGCGGCGAAGCTCCGGACGGGACGGCTGAAGAGCGGCGCCTTCGTCGAGTCGCAGCGCCGGGTGAAGGTGTTGCCGCCGTCGGTGGAGGCGTAGAGGCCGCCGACCGCCGCGACCAGGATCGCAGAGCCCTTCTTCACGATCGCCGTCATCGGGGCCGAGGGCGCACCGGACAGCCGCTGCCACGGATCGTCCGCGAACTTGAGGCGGTAGAGATTGCCGGTCGAGCCGTCGGAGGTCGCCGCGAACAGCGCATTGCCGACGACCGAAAGCGCCGTGATGAGCTCCGAGGAAGAAGAGAGAGTCGGGTTCGCGGCGGCCCAGCCCTGCGCGCCATCGCGGAGCGAGAAGATGCCGTTGCCCTTCACGAGCACGAACACGGCGCCATCCAGGTGCGCGACGCCGAGCACCTCCCCCTGCGGCAGCCCCGTCATCTGCGACCGCCACGCCCCGAGCCGAACCGACGTGTTCCCCGCCCCCGCCCCACCCGTCGCCGAGGTCTCCATCACCCAGTCGGCCTCGCCAGCGCATCCAGCGAGCAGCGGGAGGGACACGAGAACAGCAAGCAGAGCGGAGCGGGTCATGGCCTAAGAGGTATCGGCCCAGGCCCACGCCGAGTTTTGTCAGGCAAATTTACGCGCAACCCCGCAGAACTACGCGAGCAAAGCCTCCGCCAACCGCGCCAGCCCCGGCAGGTCCACAACCCCATCCCCGTAGTAAGGCCCGGCCACCGCAAAGGGGTAATAGGATTTTTTGGAGGGTTCCTCCAAGGGGTAAGAGGCTTTTTTCGGCTGCTCCAACCGGTCCCCAAAGGGGTAAGAGGCTTTTTTTTCCGCCAGGTCTTGCTGCAGTGCGGCGAGGAGGGCGGTGTCGCGGTCGGCGAGTTTTCGTTCCTGGTCGGCCAGGTGTTCCAATTTGGCCCAGGCGCTCGCGAGGTCCGCGTTGGCTCCAGTTGGGCGGTGGGCGGCGGGGTCCTTCAAACCGGTCGTTCTCGCCCAGCTCCGGTTCAGGATGAATCCGCCGAACGGCAGCGACATCGACGCGAGCTTGGTCCGGAAGTAGCGCGCCTCCGCCAACGCGCCCTGCTCGGGGCTCGTCACCAGCAGAAACAGCGCATCGTCCGAGTTGAGCAGCGACCGCACCTGCTCGCTGTGGCCGCGCATCGCCGCGAACATGCCGCTGAACGCGCCGATGAACTCCTGCAGCTCCGCGAAGAACGCCTCGCCGAAGACCTTCACGAACACGTTCCCGATGAGCTCGGTCGCCTTGCGCAGCAGCGAAAACCGTCGCGTGCCTTCGGACGGCAGGAACAACGACACGATCTTCTCGTCCAGAAACCGCGACAGCTTCCCCGGCGCCTCCAGAAACTCCAGCGCGTTCCGGGACGGCGGCGTGTCGAGCACGATCAGGTCATACGCCCCCGACGTGGAGAACCCGAACAGCGCCTCCGCCGCGGTGTACTCCTGCATCCCCGCCACGAGATCCGACAGCGCCTGATAGAGCCGAAGCTTGAGGATGCGCTCGGCCTGGGCGGGCGTCGGCGCAAGCTTTCGCACCAACCCGTCGAACACGACGCGCGGATTCAACATCCACGCATCCAGCGCGCCCTGCTCCACGCCCACCGCCCGGAGCTGCTCGGGGGAGATCGTCACCGGCCGCACCGAGTTCTCTGGAATCCCCATCGCCTGCGCGAGCCGCCGCGCCGGATCGATCGTCAACACCAGCACCCGCCGCCCGAGCTTCGCCGCCCCCAACGCCAACGCCGCAGACGTCGTCGTCTTGCCCACGCCGCCCGCGCCGCAGCACACGATCACCTTGCGGCCCGACACCGCCTCGCGGAGCTCGTCACTCACCGGCGCGCTCCCTCACGAAGGCTGTCTCCACTCGGCAGAAGCGAGCGTGAGCGCAGCGGCCTCGACGAGCGCCCGGTCGCGCTCGGCCAACTCGGGCAGCATCACCAGCGGATGGGGGAGCTCCGCACCGAGCCGCGCCATGAGCCCTCGCGCTCGGGAGGCCTGCTGAAACAGCCGCGCGCCCATCATCGGCGGCGCGCCCGACAGCGCGGCCGTCAACGCGTCGTGCTCGCCCTCGGAAAAGCTGTGCGGCACCACTCGGTTCGCCAGCATGCCCGCGAACGGCACGTCGTACTTCAAGATCCCCTGCACGAGCTCGAGCGACTCCTGCAAGGGCAGTGGCTCCAACAACGTCACCACCAAGGCCGCGGTCCGCTCCTTGTCCCCGAGCAAAAGCACGCCCTCGCGCACCGCGTTTCCTATGGGCCCCGCGGGGATCACCCGGAGGATCATCCCCGGCACCTGCGCCAACGCCAGCGCATGCCCCGTCGCGGGCAGATCCACCACCACGGTCTCGTACTCGTACGCGCCATCGCCCCTGCGCCGCCGAGCGAAATCCAAGAGCCGGTACAGCACGCCCATCTCTCCGAACGCCGGAGCGGCCGCGAAGAATCGCCTGATCGCGCCCGATCTCATCGCCGCGTTCGCGAGCACCTTCATCGGCAGCACATCTTCCAGAAAGCGCCGGTGCCCCGCCGTGGGCGTGAGCAACGTCACATGCAGGTTCCGATCGAGCTGCACCGGATCCTCGCCCGTCACATGCCGCCCGAACACCTCCGCCACTCGCGAGGGCACGGACTCGTCGGACGAGATCTCCGCGATCAACGTGCGACGGCCCGCCTTCGCCGCCATCCGCGCCAGGGCCGCGGCGACCGTGGTCTTCCCCACGCCGCCCTTGCCCGTCACCAGCAGCGCCCTTTTCGTGAGCACGGTGTCGAGCAGCGTGAGCGGTTCCATGGTGGACGTGCCAGCTCTAGCTCAGTACGGCGCGTCCTCGTCACCGGGAGGCGGGATGTCGTCCGGACCTTCGCCACCGCCCGAGCCGCCGCCTCCGCCGCCGCGCTGCCGCTGCATCTCCGCTTCGATCGCCGCGAGGAGCGTGCGCTCCTTGCCGTGGAACCGCTCCTTCGACGGATCGTTCAGCGTGCGCTTGGCACCGTTCGCGTAGAACTCCAGGTCCTGCATCGACGCGCCCGCGATGGGTGCGCCTTTGCTGCGGCCGTAGTTCGGGAAGACCATCCCGTCACCGCCGCCGCCGCTCGGACGCGACGCTGCTGCGCCTCCACCGTACGAACGCGCAGGC
Source organism: Myxococcaceae bacterium (assembly GCA_045802665.1). Lineage (GTDB taxonomy): Bacteria > Myxococcota > Myxococcia > Myxococcales > Myxococcaceae > JBJMQN01. The sequence continues at coordinate 5,772 of JBJMQN010000402.1, forward strand.
TCCGCGCTCCCGCCGATGGAGAGCTCGCCGAGCTGCAGGCTGAAGCCCTCGCCCGAACGGGTTGCCCAGCCCACCTGAACCTGCTCGGTGCGGCCGTCGCTGCGCCGCACTGCCACTGTCACCGGAAGCTTGTCGCTCATAAGCCTTTCACTTCACTGCACAGGTTCGACGGCGTTTCCCGCCGCCTTCCAGCCCTTGAAGCCGTCCACCATCACCGAGACCTTCCTCCACCCGTTCTCGGCCGCCCGACCGGCAGCCTGATGAGACGCGTGTCAGGTTTTACTCGTGCAATAGAAGACGAGCGGTTTGTCCTTGTCCGAAGGCAGCACCGACAGCTCGTAGTCGTGCGACGAAGCGAGCAGCGTCGCACCGGGGACCTTGCCGTTCTCTTTCCGGAAGTCGTCCGTGTTCGCGTCGAAGAACGCAGCGCCAGACTTCTGCGCAAGGCTCGCCTCCGCGACCGTGAGCTCCTTCACTTCCGCAGCCGGCGCCGCGTCCTTCTTGCACGCCGAAAGCCCGATGGCCGCAAAGGCGCAGACGAGCCCCAACAACGTTCGACGGTTCATACCCCCGAGATAGAGCCAACGCCGGAAACAGGCAACTGCTGCGCGAGGGCTGTAGGTTCGCGTAAGAGAAATCCGAACACGCCATGAACTTTCTGTTCCTCTCACCGCACTTCCCCCCGCACTACGTGCACTTCGCGAGCGCGTTGAAGGAGGCGGGGATCAAGGTCCTCGGCATCGGCGACACGCCGGCGGAGGCGCTCCCGTGGGAGCTGAAGGACAAGCTCGCCGAGTACTACTTCGTCCCCAACCTCGCAGACCTCGACGCGATGATCCGCGCCACGGGCTATCTGACCTGGAAGCACGGGAAGATGGACCGGATCGAGTCGCTCAATGAGTTCTGGCTGCAGGTAGACGCGGAGCTGCGCCACCACTTCGGCGTCGACGGGATGACCGCGTCCGACACGCGGCTCAAGCGATCGAAGTGGGGCCTGTTCCAGCTGTTCGAGGCGGCGAAGATCCCCACCATCCCCACCGAACGCGCGACGTCGGCGGAGGTCGTGAAGGCCTTCGCGAAGCGGCACGGCTATCCGCTGGTGCTCAAGCCTGCGGTGGGCGTGGGCTCGGTGGACGCGTTCAAGATCAGGTCGGATGCGGAGGTGGAGCAGCGGTTCGATCCGGCTCGGCCAGACTTCATCGTGCAGCGGTTTCAGCTGGGGAAGATCGTCACCTATGACGGCATGGTGGATCGCGAGGGGAAGGTCGTCTTCGCGATGTCGCACGAGTATTCAGACGGGGTGATGGAGACCGTCTCGGACAAGCTCGACATCGCGTTCTGGTCGATGAGGAGCATCCCGCCGAAGCTGGAGGCGCTCG
>JBJMQN010000403.1:0-8173 GCA_045802665.1 Myxococcaceae bacterium
CTCGAGCGCGGCGGCACCGAGACCACGCTGGTCCGGTTCCTTCACAACCTCATCTACGCGCTGATGCTGGTCTTCATCGTCGTCGCGTCGCTCGAGCGGCTGGGCGTGAACACGACGTCGTTCGCGGCGATCGTCGCGGCGGCCGGGTTGGCGATTGGCCTGGCGCTTCAGGGATCGCTGTCCAACTTCGCGGCCGGGGTGATGATCATCCTGATGCGCCACTTCCAGGTGGGCGATCAAATCGAAGCGGCCGGGCAGAAGGGCACCGTCTCGGATATTCAGATCTTCAGCACGGTGCTGCTGTCCGAGGATGGCACCCGCATCATTCTTCCCAACAACGGCATCACCTCCGGCACCATCAAGGTCTTCCCGGTTAAAGAGGCGAAGTCCGAGCCGGCACCGTCGCTCAAGGCGGCTGGCTGAGCAGTTTCTAGAAGGAGCAACACCTCGTGGCTTTGTCGATCGGCATCGTGGGTCTCCCCAACGTGGGCAAGTCCACGCTCTTCAACGCGCTGTCCTCCGCGGCGACCGCGCAGGCGGCGAACTACCCCTTCTGCACCATCGAGCCGAACGTGGGCGTGGTGCCGGTGCCGGACGATCGGCTCGACAAGCTGACTGGCCTCGTGAAGCCGCTGAAGAAGGTCCCGACGGTGCTGGAGTTCGTGGACATCGCTGGGCTCGTTCGCGGCGCGTCGAAGGGTGAGGGGCTCGGCAACCAGTTCCTCGCCAACATCCGGCAGGTGAACGCGGTGCTGCACGTGCTGCGCTGCTTCGAAGACGAGAACGTGACGCACGTGGAGGGCTCGGTGAATCCGGTGCGCGATCGCGACACGGTGGATCTCGAGCTGTGCCTCAAGGATCTCGAGACCGTCGACAAGCGCATCGAGAAGCAGCAGCGCACCGCGAAGGCGGGCGGCAAGCCGGGCGAAGAGGCGAAGCTGGAGCTCGTGCTGCTGGACAAGATCAAGAAGGGCCTCAACGACGGCAAGACCATCCGCGCTCAGCACCTCACCGAGGAAGAGCACGAGATGATCAAGGAGCTGTTCCTCCTCACCGACAAGCCGGTGCTCTACGTGGCCAACGTCTCCGACAAGGAGATCGGCAGCGAGGACAGCTCGAAGCACGTGCAGGCGGTGAAGGAGATGGCGAAGGCGGAGGGCGCGGAGGTCGTCGTGCTCGCGGCGGCGATCGAGGCGGAGATTCAGCAGCTGCCCGAATCCGAACGCCCCGAGTTTCTCCAGTCCGTCGGCCTCACCGAGCCCGGATTGCACAAAGTTGCGCGCGGCGGCTACAAGCTGCTTGGCCTCCAGACCTACTTCACGGTGGGCGAGCAGGAGTGCCGGGCGTGGACGATTCAGCGCGGCTGGAAGGCGCCGCAGGCAGCGGGCGTCATTCACACGGACTTCGAGCGCGGCTTCATCAAGGCCGAGGTCTACAACTGGAAGGAGCTGCTCGACGCGGGGAGTGAAGCGGCGCTGCGGCAGACCGGAAAGCTGCGCGTGGAGGGCAAGGAGTACGTCGTTCAGGACGGCGACTGCATGCACTTCCGCTTCAACGTGTAAGTGGCCGGTTCGATCATCGATCGGCTGAACGCCGCGGGGCTGCTCACGGCGAGCTACCTCGAGAAGCTGCGCGAAGAGGATGAAGAGCGGAAATGGCGAGCGGAACAGGTCGGCGAGTCCGTCCGGCCGGATCCGATTCGAGAGGGCCTGCCGCATCTGGCGCTGCTGAGGCTTTGCGACGTCGGCGCGCTGATCGGCGGGCTCACGGTGGATCTGGATGTGCGGCCGGATGAGCTGCTCGGGCCGCTGCAGAAGACGGTGGGCGGCGACGCGCTCAAGATGCGAGCCGCGGATGTGCAGGACGGTCCGCCGCTGAGGCTGACCGTGCACTTCATCGATCACGAAGAGACGTGGGAGCTGGAGGATCTCTATCCGTTCGTGATGAACGTGAACGATCTGCTCAAAGACGATCGCAAGGCGAAGGCGATGGCGATCCTCGGCGAGTGGGAGGACTCACTTCAGCTCTGGGCCGTGGAGAAGACGCGGCTTGCGTGGATGCTGCAGCAGGACTGGTTTCATCCGAGGAACCGGCACCAGTTGGAGGCGATGGTGGGTTGAGCGGATTGGTCGCGCCCAGCAGGCTGACGGGGTTCCGCGCGTCCGGCACGCAAAACAGTCTCGCGGCCCCTTCACACATCTTCGCGGACTTAAGGAAGCGACGGCGTTATCCATCCGGATCAATGCGCCGCGGCTACCTCGTCCGGATGGTCTTCATGTTTCTGATCGCGCTGTCGATCGTGGTGGGCCTGCACGCCTACATCGGGAAGCGGCTGTTCGTGGACAGCGGGATTCCGGCGGGCGCGGCGGCGATCGGCTGGGCGCTCCTCGCGTTCGGATTTCTGACGATTCCGCTCGGCTTCATGGCGTTCCGCGCGTTCCCGCCGAAAATCTCCCGGGTGCTCTCGTGGGGCGGCTACTTGTGGATGGGCGCCTTCGCGATGTTGTTGGTCGCGGTGGCCGGGACGGATCTCGTTCGGCTGATCGTCATCTCCGTACCGCATCCCTCGGTGTCGCTCGCGGCGGGTCAGATTCAGGCTGCGGCGGTGCTGGCGCTGGTGATTCCGGCGCTGATCATCGGGTATCGCACCGCTCGGGGACCGGCGCGGATTGAGCGGGTGAAGGTGCCGATCAAGGACCTGCCCGCGGAGCTCGAGGGACTCCGCATCGCGCAGATCAGCGACATCCACATTGGTCCCACGCTGCACGGAGATTTTCTGCAGCGAGTGGCTGATCAGGTGAACGAGCTCAAGCCGGATGCGATCGCGATCACCGGAGATCTCGTCGACGGAACGGTGCTTCAGCTTCGACCGCACATGGCCGCGCTCGACACGCTGAAAGCGCCACTGGGCGCGTACTTCGTGACCGGAAATCACGAGTACTACTCGGGCGGCCCGGCGTGGGAGGCGGAGGTCGCGCGGCACGGCATCAAGGTGCTGCACAACGAGCACGTCGTCCTCGAACGGAACGGAAAGAAGCTGGTCCTCGCCGGAGTGACGGATCACGAAGCAGGCCAGTTCGGCCCCGAGCACGCGTGCGATGTCGCCGCGGCATTTTCAGGCGCTCCCGAGAACGCGCCGCGAGTGCTCCTCGCGCACCAACCGCGCACCGCCAAGCTCGCCGCGCCGCACAAAGTGGATCTCCAGCTCTCAGGCCACACGCACGGCGGGCAGTTCTTCCCGTGGATGTTCTTCGTGAGGCTGCAGCAGCCGTCCGTCAGCGGCATGGCGAACATCTACGGCGTACGCGTCTACACGAGCCGAGGCACCGGCTACTGGGGCCCACCGATTCGGTTGGGCCCGAGCCCGGAGATCACCGAGCTCACGCTGGTCCGGGCGTAGACGTTCGACAGTGATCGCCGGACCAGTTCGCCCGCTCCGGGCCGATCGTGTCTACTCGCGCGCATGCTTCCTCCGGGGCCATCTCCGCTCACCGCGCTCTCGAATCTCCGCGCGATGCGGCAGGACATCATTGGATTTCTGATCGACCTGCAGCGTCGCTACGGCGACGTCGTGCGGTTCCGCGTCGGGCCGATTCCGATCATCTTCTGCGCGCACCCCGACGGCGTTCGGCACGTGCTTCAAGAGAACGCGCGTCACTACAACAAGCAGACGCGCGGGTTCGCGGTGATTCGGGAGCTGCTCGGCGAAGGGCTACTCACCAGCGAGGGCGACACCTGGTTCCGGCAGCGTCGGCTGATGCAGCCCGCGTTTCACCGGCAGCGGCTTCAGTCGTTCGGGCAGCTCATGGTCGATGCCGCGGAGGCGGTCGTCACCGAATGGGAGCCGCTCGCGACGTCTGGCGAGACGTTCGATGTCACCGACTCGATGATGAAGCTCACGCTCCGTGTCGCGAGTCAGGCGCTGTTTGGCACGGACTTAGGGCCGGAGGCGGGCAACGTGGACTCCGCGTTCACCTCCGTTCTGGAGTGGGCGAAGGACCGGCTCACGCAGACACTGTTCATCCCGCGCTGGCTCCCTACCGCGTCGAACCGGCGAGGACAGGCTGCGGTCGCCACGCTGGATCGCGTCGTCTACTCCGTCATCGAACAGCGCCGCCGCTCGCAAACCTCTCGCGATGATCTCCTTCAGCTCCTGATGGACGCGAAGGACGAGGACACCGGCGAGAAGATGAACGACCGGCAGCTCCGCGACGAGGTGATGACGTTGATGCTCGCGGGGCACGAGACCTCCGCCAACGCGCTCTCATGGACGTTCGCGCTGCTCTCGAAACACGTGGCGGTGCGGAAGCGGCTCGAAGAGGAGGTGGATGCGGTGCTCGGCGGGAGGCTGCCCTCGCTCGAGGATCTGCCGAAGCTCCGCTACACGCGGCAGGTGCTCGACGAAGGCATGCGGATGTATCCGCCTGCGTGGAGCGTGTCCCGGTGCGCGATGGCTCCCGACAAGCTGCTCGGCTACGACGTACCGGAAGGACAGCTCGTGTTCCTCTCGAGCTACGTCACGCACCGCCATCCAGACTTCTGGCCGAATCCGGAGAGCTTCGATCCGGATCGCTTCGCGCCCGAGCACGAGAAGGAGCGCCACCGGATGAGCTACTTCCCGTTCGGCGGTGGACCGCGGCTGTGCATCGGGAACAACTTCGCGCTGATGGAGATGACGATCGCGCTCGCGGCGCTGGTGCAGAAGTTCCGCGTGGATCTCGCCCCCGGACAGGAGCTGATCCGCGATGCGTCGATCACGCTGCGGCCGCGCGGGGGATTGCGCATGAGGGTGACGCGGAGGAATCGGCCGGTCGAAGTCGCCGCGTAAAAAAAAACGCGCCCGGAGGGGGTTCCGGACGCGCTTGTTGCTTCGTGCCTTCGAACGACTCAGCTCTGCGGTTGCGCCTTCACCGTCGGCTGGCCCGCTTCTTTCCAGCCCATCAGTCCGACCGGGAGAACGGAGACGTCGCTGTAGCCCGCCTCGATCGCCTTCTTCGCCGCCTGGTGCGACGCGCCGCACTTGCTGTTCGCGCAGTAGAAGACGAGCTTGCTGTCCTTGCTCTGCGGCAGCTCCTTCGCCGCGTCGTACTTCACCGCATTGGTGAGCAGCTTCGCGTCCGGGATGACGCCGTTCTTCGCGCGGAAGTCAGCGCCGTTCGCGTCGTACACGACGGTCTTGCTGTCCTTCTTGAGCGTCACGAGCTCGGCGACCGAGACTTCCTTCACGGACGCGGGCTGGGTGGACATCGACGTCTGCTGCGCGCCGTCACACGCGAGCGCAACCGCCGGAACCGCGAACGTCACCGCCATGGCTGCAGAGAGAATCAGATTCTTCATCGGGGGCCTCCGAAAGCAGGAAAAGGGATGAGGACCTTTATGCAAGCGGCCGAACGTCGACGCAATCCAAACGACGCGCTGAAACAGTTGGTCACGATCACGGCGCCGGAATGTCGAGCACCTCATGGTGCCCACCCCACGCCGGCGTCCCTGTAACCGCTGCACGCACAAAGCGCGTCACCTGAACCATCGTGGACTTGGGCGAGTCCCAGGCTTCGACGTGCTCGACGCGAACCTTCACCAGCACGAGGTCCGGGGCATCCACGCCGTCGGGGAACCACGCTCGGAGCTCGGGGGTCCAGAGCTGATGCTCGCGTTCGGCGTCGTCGATGATCTCCGCTTCGCCGGAAAGCGACACGAAGAGCTCGCGCCGTTCGTCCACGAAGGCGACCGACACGCGCGAGTCCTTGATCGCGTCCTGAACTTTCTCGGTGCTCTTGCTCGTGAAGAACCAGAGGTTGCCGTCATCGTCGATGTCCTGCACGACCATCGGCCGACTGCGAAGAACGCCGCCGCCATCCACCGTGGTCATCATCGCCACGCGAAACCGGCCGATCAGCGAGCGAACCCGCTCCACCGCCTGGGTCTTGTCCATGAGGTACAAGCTCCTCCCTTCGTCGAAGGTAGGCAGCTTGTCCGGGCGCGCATGAGACGCGATCGCTCGTGGGGCAGCCGGGCGGGCGTGCACGGGGCGCTCTCACCGAACGGTGCGCGCCAGCTCACCGCGCGCGTGCACCACCGTTGCGTGCGCGACGGCCCCGCGCCGTCTCAACCTCTCGCTGCTCGCCGCCCGATCTTCGACCCCGGCTTCGATCGACCCGAGGACCGCGCGCGTGATGCTTGAGCCACCGCGAGCTCCGCGGCCTTCAGCAACGCAGCGACCATGGGCTCTTCCGAGGCCTGATTCTTCCCCGCGATGTCGTACGCGGTTCCGTGATCAGGCGACGTCCGGGGCACCGGCAATCCCAGCGTCACGTTCACGGTCAGCTCGAAGTCCAGCGCCTTCGCCGCGACGAGTCCCTGGTCGTGGAACATCGCGAGCACGACGTCGAACGGAAACTTCCCTGCGGCCTTCGCGAACAGTCCATCGGCCGGAAGCGGACCGGTCACTTTCAATCCGCCGCGCCGCGCCTTCTCGATCGCGGGCACCAGCACCTCCACTTCCTCGCGCCCGAGCAGCCCACCTTCTCCCGCGTGGGGATTCACACCACAGACCGCGATCTTCGGCGCTCGCCCGAGGACATTCACGAACGAGTCGTGCAGCAGCCGAAGCTGCCGGCCAATCGATGCGACGGTGATCGCCTTCGGCACGTCCGCGAGCGGCAGATGGTTCGTTGCCAGCGCCACTCGCACTCGCGGGCCGTCCATCAACATCAGGACGTCCACGCCGAACGACTCAGCGAGGACCTCGGTGTGGCCCATGAACGGAATGCCCGCCCGGGAGATCTGCTCCTTCGACACCGGCGCGGTGCAGATCGCATCCACCAGCTCTTCGCGCGCGGCGATGATCGCGGCTTCGAAGAACGCGTACTGCGCGAGACCGCCGGCTTCCGTCGGTCGGCCCGGTTTGCGCTCCTCGTCCGAGAGCCGGGTGACCTCGATGAGGGTGGGCCCTTTGACGCGATCGTGCAGGTCGGTGCGGCGATCGTAGACCCGGAACGGCGCAAACCGCGCCAGGGTGGGTCCATCGCCGAAGACGACGGGCACCAGCGCGTCTTGTACATCCTTGCGCCCCAACGCCTTCGCCGTGACCTCCGGTCCAATCCCGGAGACATCTCCCAGGCTGATACCGACGATCGGCTTGCCGCGCTTCAAATCTTCACTTCCACCGCGGCCTTGCTGCGCAGTTCCTGCACGTAGTCGTTCGTGTACTTCTCGAGCTGCCCGCGAACGACGCGATCGCGAAGCTGCTCCTTCACCTCTTCGAAGGGCTTCACGTCTGCGTTTCGGCGCTCATCCACCTTGATGATGTGAAAGCCGAACTTGGTGCGCACCGGATCCGCCACTTCGCCCGGCTTCAGGTTGAACGCCACCCGGTCGAACTCCGGCACCATCGTTCCGCGCTTGAACCAGTACAAGTCACCGCCTTCGTTCGCCGAAGGCCCTTCGCTCTTCTTCTTCGCAAGCTCCACGAAGTCCACGCCCGGCTGCCGAGCCTCCTGAGCGATCGCGTCCGCCTTCTTCTTCGCCTCTTCCACTTCCGCGGGGGTGGCCTTCGGGTCCACCTTGATCAGAATGTGGCGCGCGTGGACCTCCGGATCTTCGCCCTCCATCTTGGCCCACTTCGCGTACTCGGCCTTCAGATCCTCATCGGAGATCTTCACCTTGTTGCGGACCTTCAGGTTGATGAGCTTCAGCCGAGCGAGGTGCTTGCTCATGAACTCCTTGTACGCAGCCATCGTGTAGCCCTCCTGCCGGAGGAGCTGCTCGAACTGCGCCGGGTCCACGCCGTTCTGCTTGCGGACATCGTCCATCGCCGCTTCGAGATCCTGATCCGTGACCTCGATGTTGAGCTCTTTGATCTCCGCTTCGAGCAGCTTCTCGCCGATCAGCTGGTCCAGCGCCTGCTGGGTGAGCTGCGAGAGGACCTTGGCGCGCTCCGACGGCGGCACGTTCGCGCGCGCCATCTCCGGCTGCACCCGTGCCTCCACCTCCGAGAGCGTGATCACGTCCTTGTTCACCACCGCGGCGACGCGATCGACCAGCTCCGCCCGCGCGGTGTACGCGGCGGAGACGGCGAAGACTGCGAACAGAATCCGGATTCCCTGAAGCCTCATTGCGCCACTCACTCCGCTACTCCTTGCTCTCCGCCGGCGGTCCACCCTTGACCGTGACC
>JBJMQN010000404.1:0-3198 GCA_045802665.1 Myxococcaceae bacterium
GCAGAGAGCTCGTCGACAGCAAGGCCGTGCCTCAGCTCTCGATGTCGCCCACCAAGCTCAACGCGCTGAAGGTCTCCGCACCCGAGCGCTACCTGCTCTCGCGAGTCGACGGGCAGAAGACCGTCGCCGCGAACGAGGGCCTGTGGCGCAATCCGATCCTGTTCGAGGATGCGAAGGCGTCCGAACCCGTGAAGGTCATGTCCGCTGAGCGCGCCCACGTGCTCACCACGATGATGGAGCAGACGGTGACCGAAGGGACCGCTCGGAGGATCTTCCACGAGCGCGGCTTCAAGGTGACCAACGCGGTGGGAAAGACGGGCTCGCTCGCCGACAAGAAGCCGTTCCGCGACTACACGTGGTTCGTCGGCTTCGCGCCGAAGGATGATCCCAAGGTCGCCGTGGCGGCCGTGATCGTCAACGACATGAAGTGGCGGATCCGCGCGACGTGGCTCGCTCGCGAGGCGATGCGGCTTTACCTGGAAGAGCAGAGCAAGGTCGCCGCCGCGTCGAAGTGAGTCGCGAGCGAACCGGTCAACCCCTCATCCGAACCGCACCAGTCCGCTGTCCGCGAAGCGCTTGAACAGCCGCAGCGCCTGAAGCTCCTGCAGCGGCGACACGGTCACGATCGCGGCGACGGTCTTCTGCCCGTCGACGCGCGAGAGCAGATACCGCTCGGGCGCGGAGATCTTCAGCGCGGCGAGCTTGGTGGGCGACATCGAGAGCTGCGGCACGGCCTTGGTGTCAACGAGCTCTCTGCGCAATTCGCCCAGCAGCGACGTCTCCGCGCGCCTGAGCAGCCCTTGCAGCTCTGCGTTTGAGCTGTGCCGCTCCACGGCCGCGCGCGCGAAAGATTCCGCGTCCGTGGCTTTGCCCTGCGCGAGCAGCATCTCGATCTGCCGGGCGAGATCTGACGGGCTCGTGTCCGCCGCCAGCCTGAGCCCCGAAAGCGGCTCGTCCTCCTCGGGCAGGTTGTTCGGCGCGACGGCCTCCAACCGGTAGAGCGCGTAGAGCCGCTGGTAGAGAAAGAAGTCCGTCGCGTGGAGCGACAGGATCATGTCGTCGATCGTCTGGCCCTGCTTGATGAGCGCGACGAGCCTTGCGTCCAGGCTGCCCGGCTTCGGCGTCTCGGCGAGCTTGTCCTCGTTCACCTGCAGCTTCATCCGCCCGGAGGTGAACACCGACCGGATCGCCTGCCACGCGGTGTCGCGGAAGTCGCCCTCGCGGTGGATGTCGATGAGATCGATGTCGAGATCCAGCCCGTCCGGCGCGTCCACCGGCTTCGACGGATCGAACCCGAAGTTGCCCTCGGTCCAGTTGAAAGGCTCCAGCAGCGTCTCGCGCACTTTCAGCGACAGCGCGTTTCTGACGACGGCCTCGCTGACCTGTCCGGTCATCACGAGGATCTTCCCGAGGAAGATGTTGGTCTCGCGCTGCGTCTGGTACGCCTTCTCGAACTGCTCCTCGGTGATGTGCCCCATGTTGATGAGGAACTGGCCGAGGTATTCGCGCGGCTCGTTGGACGAGGCGGTGATCACGTGCCCGTCCTTCACCAGCGCGGTCTTCCGGAGCCGGCCCCGCACCAACTCGAGCGCACCGGTGACCTTCTTGTTCCCCAGATAGACCAGCAGGTCCTTCAGGGGCATCGTGCCGAAGTCGCCGTACAGACCGCTCTGCATTGGAGCCTGCACTGTATGCCCACCCGCCGCGTCGTCATCTATTCAAAACAAAATTGCGGCCTCTGCGAGGAGGCGCGGCGCGTCGTGGAGAACGTCCGCGAGCGGGTGCCCTTCGAGCTCTCCGTCGTGGACATCACGACGCTGTCGCATGAGCTGCTTTTGCGCTTCCGCTACGACATCCCCGTGATCAGCGTGGACGGCGTCGAGCGCTTCAAGCACCGGGTGGATGAGCAGGCGTTCGAGGCGTTCGTGCGTGGCACATCGGTTGCTGAAACGGACCCCGGGTCGGAGTGAGGTACAGGCTCAGACCCACGGAATTTCGAGGGGATGGCGTCGGGGAGACCCGCGGGGATTGGCTGAAAGTTCAGGGTAGGCCACGGAAGAAAGTTCCGGGTGTGGCGTGAAGGTGATGTCCGAAAAGCGCAAGAAACTGCCGGCCGGTACGGACGCGAAGGTGCTCCTCGCGGATCCGGATCCCGTGCAGCTCGAGGAGGCGTCGAAGCTGCTCCGAGCGGGCGGGCTTCGCGTCGCTGCGCTCTCACGCCCCGAGGCCGCAGGGCCCCTGTTCAAGGCGTTTGTGCCCGACGTGCTGGTGATGGCGACGCGCGCCCCGCAGATGCACGGCGTGGAGATCGGCCGAAAGCTGCTCCGGATGGCGAAGGGCGCGCTGCCCATCATCTACATCATCGACGCGCCGGATCCGGAGCTGCGCAGCTACTGCCTCATTCGCGGCTACGGCGTGGACGCGGTGAGCCGGCCGCTTCGAACGGACGAGCTTGCGCAGCGGGTGATCGCTCAGGCGCGGCTCCGCGAATCGTTCCAGCGGGAGTCACGGCGCGTGGGCGCGTACGAGTCCTCGTCGCAGATTCAGGACAAGGCGACGGGCGTCTACAACCGCGCCTTCGTGAGCGCGGTGCTCTCGCACGAGCTTCGGCGGGGAGAGCGGCACGGCGACGGCTGCGCGCTCTTGCTCACGGAGCTCAACAACTTCCCGGAGATCAAGCGGCGCTTCGGGCGTGAGATTGCCGAGCGGCTGCTCGTGTACTCCTCTCTGGTGTTGCGGCAGTCCGTGCGCGAGTCGGATGTGGTGGGGCGCGTGGGCGAGGCGCAGTTCGGGATGGTTCTGCCGCGCACGCGGCACGAGGATCTGCGGACGATTCGGCGGCGGATTCAGACGCGGTTTCAGGCGGCTCGGTTTCAGCTCGGGGGCTACGTGTTCCGGCCGAGCGTGTCGCTGGGCGCGGCGTCGTTCCCCGAAGTGGTGGGCGGGGCGCACGCGCTGTTCGCGTTGGCGGATGTGGAGCTCAAGAGATCTCGCGCGGGCCATTCGGACCGCGTCACGGGGATGACGGGTTAGGGCGCTGGGAGGGACGGGGATGGAGCGGTTGGCGGTGTTGGTGGTGGATGACGAAGAGACGATCCGCGGCTACCTGGAGGATTTCCTCACCGGGTGCGGCTACCAGGCGCGGTCTGCCTCGAGTGGCGCCCAGGCGTTGGAGATGCTCGCGGGCGGCAGCTTCGA
>JBJMQN010000405.1:0-6531 GCA_045802665.1 Myxococcaceae bacterium
GCCGAGTGCGTCTCCGAGAACGAGACGACCTTCACGTCGACGAGCCCCGCCGCTCTTCCCGCAGCCCTTGAAGCGGCCTCGGCGACCGGCGCGTCCTTGCCCTTCTGGCGAATCACCCACAGCGCGCCATTCGCCTTCAAAGACGCCTTCACCTTCGCGAGCTGGTTCAGATCCTTCGCGGAAGCGACGCCGAAGAAGATCGCATCCGAGCCCTTCGCCACCTTCTCCAACGCGATGTCCTCGATGACGGCGCGAAGCTCACGCAGAAACAGCGCATCCCCGACTCCCACGACCGACACCCGCTGACCGGCCTTCACGCCAAGCTTCTCGATCCGCCCCTTCGGCCTGGTGATCGCCTGGACCCATGCCGCCGCCTCGTCCGAACCCAGCTCGAACGATGCCTGCGTTCCATCCTTCAGCCGCACGACCAGCGAGTCCGCCTCGACGCTCACTCCCTCGAAGTCAGCGAACTTCAGTACCGTGCGCTTGTCAGCGGCTCTGAACACGAGCTCGTGCGTCTCGCGATAGACGCGGCCCTTCGTCTTCTTCCCGAAGAGCTTCGCGTCGCAGTCGAGCTCGCGGCCCATCTACTTGTCGAACTTGAGCTTCAGCTTGTCCGCGCCCTCGTCGAGGTCGACGTGCACGGTGCCGCCGTTCTGCAGCTCCCCGAAGAGCAGCGCCTCCGCGAGCGGCTTCTTCACGCGCTGATCGATCAGCCGCGCCATGGGGCGCGCGCCGAGCGCCGGGTCGTAGCCCTTCTCGCCGAGCCAGCCCTTCGCGCTCGCGGACACGGCGAGCTTCACCTTCTTCTCGTCGAGCTGCTTCTGGAGCAGGCCGAGCTCTTTATCCACGACGCGCAGGATGATCTCCGGCGTCAGGCCGCTGAAGTTGATCCACCCGTCGAGGCGGTTTCGGAACTCAGGCGTGAACGCGCGTTCGATCGCGGCCTTCGTCTTCGCCATGTCAGGCGCCTTCGATCCCCCGACCTTGTCGCCGAACCCGACCACCTTCTCGGTGGACTCGCGAGCCCCGGCGTTGGTCGTCAGGATCAGCACCACGTTGCGGAAATCGGCTTTCCGGCCGTTGTTGTCCGTCAGCGTCGCGTGGTCCATCACCTGGAGCAGGATGTTGAACAGGTCCGGGTGCGCCTTCTCGATCTCATCCAGCACCACGACCGAGTAAGGCTGCTTCCGCACCGCGTCCGTCAGAAGCCCGCCCTGATCGAAGCCCACGTACCCCGGCGGCGCGCCGATGAGGCGGCTCACCGTGTGGCGTTCGGAGTACTCGCTCATGTCGAAGCGCAAAAACTCCACGCCCAGCGCCACTGCGAGCTGCTTCGCGAGCTCCGTCTTGCCGACGCCCGTGGGACCCGAGAACAGGAAGCTGCCGATCGGCTTCTCCGGCGAGCGCAATCCCGAACGAGACAGCTTGATCGCCGCGGACAGCTCTTCGATCGCGTTGTCCTGCCCGAAGATGACGCCCTTCAGCGTCTGCTCGAGCTGGCCAATCTGCATCCGGTCCTTCGCGGACACGCTCTTCTTCGGGATGCGAGCGATCTTCGAGATGATGTGCTCGATGTCGTCCGCGGTGACGATGTTCGTCTTCTTATCCGCGGGACGCAGCCGCTCCGCAGCGCCTGCTTCGTCCATCACGTCGATCGCCTTGTCGGGCAGGAAGCGATCGTTGATGTGCTTCGCGGAGAGCTCCGCTGCTGCGCGGATCGCCGGCTCCTCGTACTTCACGTGGTGGTGGTCTTCGTAGCGGCTCTGCAGCCCCTTCAGGATGAGGAACGTGTCCTCCACCGAAGGCTCGGGCACGTCGATCTTCTGGAAGCGGCGCGCCAGAGCGCGATCGCGTTCGAAGCTGCCCTTGAACTCCTGGTACGTCGTGCTGCCGATGCACTTGAGCCGGCCTGACGCCAGCGCGGGCTTGAGCAGGTTCGACGCATCCATCGATCCGCCGGTGGTCGCGCCCGCTCCGACGATGGTGTGGATCTCGTCGATGCAGAGGATCGCGTTCTCCTGCTTCTGGATGCTCTTGAGCACGCCCTTGAGGCGCTCTTCGAACTGACCGCGGAATTTCGTCCCCGCGAGCAGCGCGCCCATGTCCAGCGAGTACACGTTCGCGTTGATCAGCGGCTCGGGGATCTTCCCCTCGAAGATCCGCAGCGCGAGGCCTTCCGCGATCGCCGTCTTACCGACGCCCGTCTCGCCGACGTACAGCGGGTTGTTCTTGCGGCGGCGGCAGAGCACCTGAATCGTGCGCTCGAGCTCCATCTCGCGGCCGATGAGCGGATCGATCCGTCCCTCCGCGGCCTCCGCGATCAGGTTCGTCGTGTAGAGCTCCAGCGGATCCTTCTTCTGCTCGCCGGGCTGAGACGGACCTTCGTCGTCCTCGCCGCCCATCATCGCGCCGGAGGACTCTTCGCCCTCTTCACGGGACTCGTCCGAGTCCTTCGTCACGCCGTGGCTGATGAACATCAGCACGTCGCGCCGGGTGAGCCCTTCGTTCTTGAGCAGGTAGAGCGCGTAGCTCTCGTCCTCGCGGAACATCGCCACCAGCACGTCGCCGGCATCGATCTGCTTCTGCTCGGCGGAGATGGCGTGGATCGCGGCGCGCTGCAGCACGCGTTCGACGCCAATCGTCTGCTGGGGATCGGCGGTGACGCCTTCGGGGAGCACGGATTCGGCTTCCTTGAGGTGGGCCTCCACCGCCTTCGCGAGCCGCGGGATGTCCGCGCCGCACGCCTTCAAAATCTCGCGCGCACGCTTGTCCTTGGTCATCGCGAGCAGCAGATGCTCGAGCGTCAGGTACTCGTGACGCATCCTCCGCGCTTCATCCAACGCGAGGCGGATGCACGCTTGCAGCTCTTTGGCGATCGTGGGTCCAGCCACTTCAGTCGTCCTCCGGTTCCATCGTCAGCCGCAGCGGGTACTCATTCTCCCGCGCCAGCTCTTCCACCAGTCGAATCTTCGTCTGCGCGACGTCGTACGTATAAACGCCTGCTACCCCGATACCGTTGTAATGAACGTGCAGCATGATCTGCACGGCTTCCGACTCACCTTTGTGGAAGACCTCTTTCAACACGGCCACGACGAACTCGCGGGTGGTGTAGTTGTCGTTGTGCAGCAGCACCTTGTACAGCTTCGGTTTCTGAAGCTTTTTTTCGGGTTTGGTCTCTGTAACGACCCCTGAATCGGGATCGACGTCGTGCTTGGTGGGCATCGGTTCCTCTCTAAGCTCGCCCGCCTGCTTTCAGGCCCGTGTCCGACTGCCAGCTCGGCAGGCCGGAGAGAATGGCCGCCCGCTCGGACTCGAGATAGCGCCGCACCGCGGAGTCCAACACCGGGTGAAACACCAGATGTGCCGAATGCGTGAGCGACGGCGGCAGTCCCCGCGTCAACTTGTGCTCTCCGCCAGCTCCCGGCTCGAAGCGGGCGACGCTGCGGGCGATGCACTCCTCGATCGGGTGGTACAGGCACACGTTGAAGTGAAGGAACGGCTGGTGCTCGAAGCTTCCCCAATAACGGCCGTACAGCGCGCCGTCGCCGGAGAGATTGAACGCGCCGGCGATGCGGCGGCCATCTTTGGTGGCTTCGGTGAACTCGACGTGCTCGGGCAGCTCGCGGAGCAGCGCGGTGAAGAACGCTTCGTTCAGGAAACGCTCGCCGTAGTTGCGATTCACGGTGGTGACGTAGAGCGCCTCCATCTCCGCGCCGGTCACCGAACGAAGCGCGTCGCCGCGGAGGGTGCGCACGGTGATGCCGGCCTTTGCAATCGCTGAACGTTCGCGGCGGATCTGCGTGCGTCGCGAAGACCGGAAGCGAGCGAGGAAATCCTCGAAGCTCGCGTAGCCCTGATTGCGCCACTGGTACTGCACGCCGTAGCGGAGCGCGAAGCCTTCCGCCTCGAGCGCGAGGTTCTCGTCCGGATGCTGGAAGTGGACGTGAATGGAGGAGAGCGTCTCCGAGCGGGCGAACTCGATCGCGCCGCGGAGAAGCTGCGCACGGCGAGCAGGAGCGTCCTCGTTCTGCGCGACGAGGAACCTGCGGCCGGTCGCCGGCGTGAACGGAATTCCCAGCACGAGCTTCGGATACCAGCGCTGCCCGAGCCGCTCACTGGCGGTGGCCCACGAGCCGTCGAACACGAACTCGCCGCGTGCGTCGTCCTTCACATAGGCAGGAGCGGCGGCGACGAGACGATTTCCCTGCCAGATGCAGAGATGCCGCGCGTGAAATCCGCTCGCCGGCCGAGCGCACCCGCTGTCCTCGAGCGCGGAGAGATACCGGTGATCCACGAACGGACGGCTCGCCGGATCCACGAGCGCATTCCACGCCTCACGCGGGATGTCGCGGATGGACCGGTGAATCCGAAGCTGAGTGGGAAGAGCCTGCGACATCGGGGAGCGGTGGAAGCGAAAGCTATAACGGGCACGAACGGATTGCGCAGCGCTCCGTCGACCGCAGACCTACATGTGTTTCAGGTCGGAGAAGGTCTGATCGACGACGTTCTCGCGGGTGCGTCAGTACGTGTACCGCAGAGCGAGTGTCAGTGCCCCGTACAGGTCAGAAGCGCCTCCCGCCCGGTACGTATCCGTCGGAGCGACCGTGAACCCGAGGCGGTAGTACGTCAGCGTGTACCCGGCCCGAAGCTGGAGCTTCTGCACCAGCGTGTAGGCGCCGCCGACTCCCACTTCGAACCCGAACCCGCCGGCTTTCGGGAAGTAATCCTTCAGCGCTCCGGTCCCGAGCACGGGCAGTAACGCGAGCTCGCCATAAACGGCTGCCTGATCGTCCATCAGCGGCTGCTCAACGGTCGCGCCGATCCTCAGCGCGCTGTAGCCGATGTCCGCGAGGCCGGTGAGCCGTGAGCCGTCCGCGGCGGGCTTCGTGGAGAATGTCTCGGTGCGGTAGCCGATGAACGGATTCACCACGAGCGGCCCATCCGTCGGCGTCATCCGCAACCGCGCGGCGAAGTCGAAGCGGGTGAGATTCGTCGGGTACGAAGGCCCACCGGTCGGGCTGGACTGCAGACCGATCGCGAACGAGTAGTCCGCCTCGAGCCCCAGCCCCGAGGGGATTCCGTGCATCAGCCGAGCGAGCGGATACAGCTCTCCGTGCAGCCGCGGCATGAAGATGAAGTACGCGGAGTAGGCGCGGAGATTCGACGTCTGCACGTTGCTGTACGAGAAGACCCGCAGCCCGAAGTCCGTGCCGAGCTGCACGATCACCAGTGGCGGACGGCCGCGATAATGCGTCGGCTTCTCTTCCGGCGGCTCTTCCTTCTTCTCCTCGCGGGCCGTCTCCTCGCGCGGCTCTTCCTTTTTCTTCTCCTCGACGGGCTCTTCCTTCTTCTTCTTCTCGGCGTGCTCCTCGACGGGCGGCTTCTTCTCCTCTTCCGGCGGCTTCTTCTCCTCGACGGGCGGCGTCTCCTCCGCGACCGGCTCTTCCTTCTTTTTCTTCGGAGCGCCAATCGCACCGCGAACATCCGCGACCGCCGAATCGAGGGCGCCGCCGGAGAACTTTCCGCCCGCCGTGATCGGATACGCCTTCTTCAGCTTGCTCTTCTTCGCCGTCGTCTGGACCGTGATCTCCAACTTCTTACCGACGACTTTTCCGGTCACGAAGTGCGTGAGCTTGAGCTTCTTGCCCTTCGCGAAGTCCGGCTTGCCGCCCTTGCTCGCCTTCGCCTGCGGCACGCATTCCACGTCGTCGCAGAGTTTCCCCACGAGCTCATCGCGCGCGACCGAGGCTTTCTTTCCGGTGAACGGCATCACCGAGATGCTCGGCGCGGCGAACGCGAGTCCAGGCAGCAGCGCCACGAACAGCAGAAGCTTCTTCATTTCCGTGTGAGCTCCGTTGCGAGGAACGCTCCCGCCTCGACGATGCCTGCCCGTGCGAGCTCTTTTCCCTGCGGAGATTCGAGCACGCGGCGCGCCGCATCGGTCGCCGTCCCCGCTTCGATGTCGAGCAGCAGCAGGAACGCGCTGAACGTCGGCGTCACCTTCGCGAGCTTCCCCTCGCGGGTCGGCCTGTCCTTCAAGCTGCCCGCGACCTTCTCGAGCAACCCCTCTTCGTCGAGCTTCTTCTTGTTCGCCGTGAGCGCTACCCAGGTGGTCTCGAGCAGCTGCTCCAGGAACGCGCCCTTGATCGCGATCTCGAGGCGAGAGCGCGCCTCATCGTCCTCGATGTTGTGCGCCTGTGCGTACGTCGGGGCGAGGCGGGCGACGAGCACCTTCTGCGTGGCGAGATGGGCCAACCGCGGCGGATACCTCATGCGGTATGACTGTAGCCAAAGGTGGCCCGGATGAATGCGCCGAATGCAGCGCTCGAAGGTTTTCTGAAGTCGATCCCGCTTTTCTCCCTCGTGGAGCCAGCGGACATGATGGATCTGCTGCGCCTACTCCGGCCCGTGCAGCTCGAAGCCGGGCAGGTGCTGTTCCGCGAGGGCCAGTCGGGCGCGGCGATGTGGGTGCTCGGAAAAGACGCCGAGGTCTCCATCTCCGCCACTCCGAAAGACGGCAAGCGGCCC
>JBJMQN010000017.1:0-9539 GCA_045802665.1 Myxococcaceae bacterium
CCCCTCTCCGGAGCGCACATGGACTTCTCGATTCCCCCGAAGGTCGTCTCGCTTCTCCCTGAGCTCCGCGCGTTCGTGGATGGCGAGCTCCTCCCGCTCGAGCTCGAGTTCAGCCGCGGTGGCTTGAAGGCGATCGAGCCGTCGATCCAGGCGCTCCGGAAAAAGGTGAAGGAGCGTGGCTGGTGGGCGCCGCACTTCCACAAGGAGTGGGGCGGGATGGGGCTGTCGCTGATGGAGTTCGCCCACGTGTCGGAGGCGCTGGGCCGCTCTCCGTTCGCGCACCACGTGTTCCAGTGCAACGCGCCGGACGTGGGGAACATGGAGATCCTCGCGCAGTTCGGGACCGCTGAGCAGAAGGAGAAGTTCCTCAAGCCGCTCGTCGACGGGAAGGTGCGGAGCTGCTTCTCGATGACCGAGCCGGATCACGCAGGCTCGAACCCGGCGTGGATGTCGACGACTGCGAAGCTCGATGGTGACCAGTACGTCATCAACGGCCGCAAGTGGTTCACGACTGGAGCCGACGGCGCCGCGTTCGCGATCGTGATGGCGGTGACGGATCCGCGGAATGAAAATCCTTACGCTCGCGCGTCGCAGATCATCGTGCCGCTCGACACGCCGGGTTTTCGGCTCGTTCGGAACATCGTGGTGATGGGCGAGCCGGGCGAAGGCCTCGCGAGCCACGCCGAGGTCGAATACGTGAATGTTCGCGTGCCTCGAACGAATCTCCTGGGTGAGGTTGGCGCCGGCTTCGTGATCGCTCAAGAGCGGCTCGGACCCGGCCGCATTCACCACTGCATGCGGTGGATCGGGATCTGCGAGCGCGCTTTCGACCTCATGTGCAAGCGCGCGGCCGCGCGTGAGCTGGCTCCGGGAAAGCCTCTGGGAACCCGCGGGACGGTGCAGCAATGGATCGCGGAGAGCCGAGCGGAGATCAACGCGGCCCGGCTGTTCGTGCTGAACGCGGCCTGGAAGATCGACGCGGAGGGGCAGTACGCCGCTCGCGACGACATCTCGATGATCAAGTTCTACGTGGCGAACGTGCTGCAGCGCGTGCTCGACCGGGCGATTCAGACGCACGGCGCGTTGGGGCTGACGGACGATACGCCGCTCGCGTGGTGGTACCGGCATGAGCGTGCTGCTCGCATCTACGACGGGCCGGATGAGGTGCATCACGCGTCCGTCGCCCGGCACATTCTGCGGGCGTACGGGATGGGAGGGCGGTCGTGAGCGCGCTCGATTCCGCGAAGGAAGTTCGCAAGGGCGAAGAGCTGGACACCGCGCAGCTCGAGGCCCTCTTTCGCAGCAAGCTCCCGGAGCTGTCCGGCCCCATCTCCGTGCAGCAGTTTCCGCGCGGGCATTCGAATCTGACCTATCTGCTGAAGGTCGGCGATCGCGAGGTCGTCCTCCGCCGTCCTCCCCGCGGCGCGAAGGCGATCAAGACCGGCCACGACATGCACCGCGAGTTCACGGTGCTGAGCAAGCTCCGGAGCGCGTATCCGCTGGTGCCGAAGGCGCTGCTGTACGTCGATGAGGCGGAGTCGCCGCTCGGCGCTTCGTTCTACGTGATGGAGCGCGTGCCGGGCGTGATCCTCCGGAACAAACCTCCCGCGGATTACGAGCTCACGCCTGAGCTCATGCGAAGGCTCTCCGAAAAGTTCGTCGACAGTCTCGCGGAGCTGCACGCGATCGATCTCTCGAAGGTCGGCCTGTCGGATTTCGGCAAGCCGGACGGCTACGTGCAGCGTCAGGTGGACGGCTGGATCGATCGCTACAACAAGTCGAAGACGGACGAGATCGCCGAGATGGAGACCCTGGGAGGCTGGCTCGAGGCGAACGTTCCGCCGTCACACGCAGGCACGCTGATCCACAACGAATTCAAGAACGACAACCTCGTTCTGGATCCGGGCGACCTCACGAAGATCCGCGCGGTGCTCGATTGGGAGATGGCGACGGTGGGAGATCCCCTCGCGGATCTCGGCACCTCGCTCGCGTACTGGTTCGAGCCGTCGGAGGCGGACGCGGTCGGCCCCGGTGTGATCGGCCTCACGATCCTTCCGGGCAATCTCACCCGCGAACAGGTCGTCGAACGCTATGGCCAGAAGACGGGCCGCGACGTCAGCCGGATGCTTTTCTATTACATCCTTGGCTTGTACAAAGTTGCGGTCATCGCCCAACAGATCTACGCGCGCTTCAAGAAGGGCCTCACCACCGACGAACGGTTCGGCGCGCTGATCTTCGCGGTGAACCTGCTCTCGCAGGCCGGCGTGACGGCGATGGAGAAGAAGCGGCTGTCTGGGCTACTGGGCTGACGGACTTCGCGTGGCCTCTAGCGCCTTCTCCGAGATCCGCGCCGCGTCCTGCACCATCGCCAGCACGAACACGTCGGGCAGGAGACAGACGACGATCCAACGAATGCTGGGCCAGCCGAGCAGTGGCGCCTCGAACAGCTGAAACACGGCCAGCGTGTAGGCGATCCAGTTCTTTCGGAAGATCATCATCAGGCCGCCGAACACGAACAGCGGGAACGAGAAGACGAGCCCGACCCCGAGCGAAGCCGTGAAGGTCGCAAGCAGGACGAGCGCGCCCTCCAGCACCCCGATCACGCCCGCTGCAAAAAGGCTTCGCTGGATTCGCGACGGCGCCTCTGTGCGATCCATCACGTGTTCGCAGGAGAGGCACGGACGATCCGGCGCCCAGGCGAACTCGGGCGCGCACACGACGCAGATGAAGTTGCCGCAGCGCTCGCAGGTGCCAATCGTCGGGCGGTCCGGGTGCTTCGGGCAGGGCCGCGCGACAGCGGCGACGGGGGCGGCGACGGGAGCAGCCTCGGAGGGGGCGGGCGGGGGCTCGGGCGCAGGGCCGGTCGAGGGGCCAAGGCGGACCTCGGCAAGGCAGGACGGGCAGAACTCACGCGCGTTCCCGAGAGGCTTCTGACAGGACGGACAAAGGGTGTCGGACAAGGCGGGCGCAAGATACTCCAGCCCAAATCAGCCCCAAACGGGCGACGTCCTGCGCTATACGGCCGTCTCTTCAGCGGGCTTGAATTCTCCCGCTCCGGCCCCGTCCCTCCGAGAGAGCAGCAATGAACTTCGAGCTCACCGACATTCAGCGCGAGATCCAGAAGATGACCCGCGAGTTCGCGGCGAAGGAGCTCATCCCGAACGCGCGCAAGTGGGACGAACACCACGAGTGGCCGGACGCCGCGGTGAAGAAGCTGGGCGAGCTCGGGCTGATGGGCGTCACGGTTCCGACGGAGCTTGGCGGGTCCGGGCTGGACGCGGTCTGCTACGCGCTCGCGATGGAGGAGATCAGCCGCGGTTGCGCGTCCACCGGCGTGATCATGAGCGTGAACAACTCGCTCTACTCGGATCCGGTGATGAAGTTCGGCACCGACGAGCAGAAGAAAGAGTTCCTCGTCCCGTTCGCTCGCGGCGAGAAGCTTGGCTGCTTCGGCCTGACCGAGCCTGAGATCGGATCGGACGCCGCTGCGCTCAAGACGACGGCGGTGAAGAAGGGCGATCACTACGTCATCAACGGCAGCAAGAACTGGATCACCAACGGCCCCAAGGCGGACGCGATCGTGATGTTCGCGATCACCGATCGCGCCGCGGGCCACAAGGGCATCACCGCGTTCCTCGTCCCCACGAACACGCCCGGCTTCAACCGCGCCGCGCCCGACAAGAAGATGGGCATCTCGGCTGCGTGGAGCTGCTCGCTGTTCTTCGAGGACATGAAGGTCCCGGTGAAGAACGTGCTCGGTAAAGAGGGCGAAGGCTTCAAGGTCGCGATGGCGACGCTGGACGGCGGCCGGATCGGAATCGCGGCGCAGGCACTGGGAATCGCCCGAGCGGCGATGGAGGACGCGCTTCGCTACTCCTCCGAGCGCAAGACGTTCGGCAAGTTCATCCGCGAGCACCAGGCGATCCAGTTCATGTTCGCGGACATGGCGACGGAGATCGACGCCGCGCGGCTGCTCATCTGGAAGGCGGCGCTCCTGAAGGACAAGGGCGTGCGGCACTCCGCGGAGAGCGCGATGGCGAAGCTGTACGCCTCCGAGATGGCCAGCCGCGTCGCGAACAAGGCGCTGCAGATCCACGGCGGCATGGGCTACTCGAAGGAGTTCGACGCCGAACGCCGCGTGCGAGACGCGCGCATCACCGAAATCTACGAAGGCACCAGCGAGATCCAGCGCATCGTGATCTCGGGAAATCTGCTCAAGGACTAAGCCATGAAGACGATTCTTCTCTCGACGATGCTGATTGCCGGTGTGGCGTTCGCGCAGGACACCGATCCCACCGCGAAGACCGATGCGAAGGCGGACAAGCCCGCCAAGCCGCCGATGGACATCTCCAAGCTGCCGTTCTCACCCGACAGCATCCGGCAGATCATGACGTACAACATGGACAAGATTCAGGGCTGCTACGAGGAGATGCTCGCCGGCACCAAGAAGAAGGTCGAAGGGAAGATCATGACCTCCTTCGTGATCACCCCTGAAGGCGCCGTGAAGAAGGCGAAGATCGACAAGAAGCAGAGCACGCTCAAGGACGCGACGTTCCACTCCTGCGTGGTGACCGCGCTCTCCGGCCTCGAGTTCCCGCGTCCTCCCGACGGCGCGGACCACCCGATCGAGTACCCGTTCAATCTGAAGGCGGTCGAGTAGCCACCTTGGAGCTCGAGCTCTCCGAAACGCAGAAGCTGATCCGCGACACCGCGAGGAAGTACGCGCAGGAGCGGCTGCTCCCGAATGCGCGGAAGCTCGATCGCGAGGAGATCTTTCCGACCGAGGCGCTCCGCGAGATGGCGGACCTTGGGCTGATGGGGATCAACATCCCGTCGGATTACGGCGGGGCGGAGGCGGGCGTCGTCGCGTATTCGCTCGCGATGATGGAGGTCGCGGCTGCGTGCGCGTCCACGTCCGTCGCGATGGCCGTCACCAACATGTGCGGCGAGCTCATCTGCAAGTTCGGCACGGAAGCTCAGAAGAAGAAGTTCGTCACGAGGCTCACCTCGGGCGAGGCGATCGCGGGCGCGTTCGCGCTCTCGGAGCCGCACTCGGGATCGGATGCCGCGGCGCTGAAGACGACGGCGAGCAAGCGCGGCGACAAGTACGTGCTGAATGGCAGCAAGCAGTGGATCACCTCGGGCGCGCACGCGGGGGTGATCGTCGTGTGGGCTCGGACGGGGCAGGGGAACAAGGGCATCTCGTGCTTCATCGTGGAAGGCGGGACGCCTGGGCTCATCGTCGGTAAGGCCGAGGACAAGATGGGCCTGCGCGGCTCGAACACGGTGCCGCTCACGTTCGAGAACTGCGAAGTGCCGGCGGAGAACCTGCTCAGCAACGAAGGCGACGGGTTCAAGCTGGCGATGACCGCGCTGGACGGCGGGCGGATCGGGATCGCGAGCCAGGCGTGCGGCGTGACGCGCGCGGCGTTGGAGGCTTCCATCCGGTACTCGAAGGATCGCAAAGCCTTCGGGGAGCCCATCAGCGACTTCCAGGCAATCCGTTGGTTCCTCGCCGACATGCAGACGCAGCTGTCCGCCGCGGAGCTCCTCACCTGGCGCGCGGCGTTCATGAAAGAGCAGGGACGGCCGTTCACGCGTGAAGCGTCGATGGCCAAGCTCTACGCATCGGAGCTGTCGAACCGCGCCGCGGACAAGGCCGTGCAGATCCACGGAGGCTACGGCTACATCGACGAGTTCCCGGTCGAGCGCATGTTCCGCGATGCCCGCGTGCAGACGATCTACGAAGGCACGAGCGAGATTCAGCGCTTCGTGATCGCGCGCGAAGTGATCAAACAGTTCGACGGGACGTAGTTCGGCGCTCGAAGTAATCGGCCATCGTCGAGTGGTGAGCGGCGCCGTCCTCCGAACGTCTCGACCGCGTCCGCCGCCGAACGATCGCCCCTTTCGCATCAGCTTCACACGACCCACCTTCGCCCACGCATGAAGGTGATGGATTGCATCGAAGTGGTGGTGCGGGTGGCGCTGGTCTCGGCCGCGCTCGGGTTCCTCTACGCCTGCGCGTGAGGACTACCGGGCCGTGGGCTGACCAATCATCAGCCGCTCGGCCATTCCTGCGTCAGGGTCGTCCGATGGGGCGACGACGACGACGATCGCCTGTGGCTCTTTCGGGATCTCCTGGAACTCGCAGCCCAACTGCACCGTCATCACGTGCTGATTTCGCTCCATCAGTGACTCCACCGACGTCACGTTCTGCATCGCGGCATTCGGGTTGGCGGGTCCCGCGGCGATCGGTGCGTCTGGATACTCGAAGGAGAACGCTTTGCGGCCGCTCGCGAGGTCAGCGACGACGGGCTGTGCGGTGTACTCGCGGTTCTGGCTGAACAGCCGCGCCTTCACGAGCTTCACGGCGTTCGCGTCGATCGCAGGTCCCATCACCAGCACGTGCAGGCCTTTTCCTTCTCCGCCCTCGTTCCGGAACACGACGGGGACATCGAACGGCTTGCCTGCTTCGGCTCCATGTACGCGCTCAGGTGGCGGTTCGCGGCCCATTGCTCGGAAGAGCTCTCGCAGCGTCTCCGGATCGGGCTGCTGAAACATTCCGGCTGCGAGCTTCGGACTTCCCTGCGCGCGCTTCTCGTGCGCCGGACGGACGCCACGGCGGAAGTAGAGCGTGCGCTGCTGCTCGCGAGATTCGGCGGGCGCGTCGTCGAGGTAGTTGAAGCCGACCAGCGCGAGCCGCCCATCCATCCCGAACAGCTCCGCGAGCGCGAACAACATCTCCTCCGCGCTCTCCCCGTCGTCCCAGATGCTCTGCAGCCTCTCCGCGCTCACGCCGAGCGGCGCCCACGCAGACGCTTTGCCCTTCGCGATCTCCTCGCCGCCCTCGAAGTAGCCGGGCCAGTTCGAGAAGTCGTCCAGCGTGCGGCCGGAGTCGAACAACTTCATGTTCAACACGTCGCTGTCGTGCACGAGCACGGAGACGACGGGCGCCTTCAGATCGCGCGACAACCCCTCCGCGAGCGCCTCATGTCCGCCGGCCTGATCCTCGCTGAACTGATCGTAGATGCCGATCCACTCCTTGCCGCTGTGCGCGACGACCACGATCGATCGGTCCGCGCCGGTCGCGCTCTCCACCGGCGTAAAGCCCGCGAGGCCCACGGTGACCGTGAGCAGCTCCGCGATTCGATCCAGCGCGTCCTTCGCGGGGCCCGCGGTCTTCACCTGCACGTTCGTAAGGAAGGATCCCATCGGTCAGTGCGTGGCGTAGGGGTTGGCCCATTCGTTGCCGGCGTCCGCGGCGTTCACCCAGACGACAGACGAGAGATCGCCCGCGGGCAGCTCCACGACGAGCAACTTCGCCGTGCCCTTCGCCGGCGCGATCGACAGCCGAGCGCCCTTCGGCACCTTGATCGTGTCGTCCACGTTGAGCACCACCGGCTCGCCTTTTCCGACCTGCACCTTCACCGCACCCTGCATCACGCTGATCGTCCGCTCGCCGGAAGGGGAGTAGTGCGCGGGGATCGCACCCGACAGTTCCCAATCGAACGCGGCGACGACGTTTCCCTGCCGAGAGAGCGGCGTCACCTTCACGCCCGGAAACTTCGTGCCCTGCGCTTTGAGATCGGACGCGCGCTGGATCACCGGCGGCGAGTCCACCTCGGGAGGCGGACGCTTCGCGACGCGCAACGCGGCGATCCGTTCGGCGAGCCCGGCGTGAAACTCGCTGACGTAATTCACGCCGCCGTACTCCTGATCGAAGCGGCGCTCTTCCGCAATCGCGACCTCGGTCTCGCCCGGCTTCTTCTCCGTGCAGCTGACCGTGTATTTGCGCCCGGCAGTGAAATCGAGCGCCCCACCTTTTCGCGTCCCCGGCGGCAGGGTCGCGGTGATCCGGCTGGTGTCCGCGGAATCGATCGTGAGGCCCAGCGCCGCGAGCGATCCCTGTGCCTCCTGACACGCCTCAGTCTGCGTCGCGAGATACACGCGCACCGGGCCATCATTCGGCGCCTTCACCACCGGGACCTGCTGCAGCAATAGCGCCGCCGTCACGAGCGAAAACATTGAGCCCGCGTCCTATGGGAGCGCGGACGTGGACTCAAGCGATGCCGCTTCGACGAGACGTTCGAGAAACGTCTGCCACGCGGGGACGGCCTTCTTCAACTTCGGCAGATCGTCCTGGCGGATCTCCTCGATGTACCGCCCGGCGGAGTGCACCGCGTCCGGATCGTTGTCCAGCCAGCGCGCGAAGGTCTCTACATCCAACTCGGGATGAAACTGCACCCCGTAGCTGCGACCTGTTTTGAACGCCTGCTGCGGATATCGATCGGACGAAGCGAGCAGCGTGGCACCCGGCACCGGATCGAACGTGTCGCCGTGCCAGTGCGCGACCTCCAGCGTCTGCGCGTTGCCCCCGAACGCGGGATCGTTCCGGCCAGCCCCGGTCAGCATCACCGGAAACACGCCGAGCTCCACTCCCTCTTTGCCCGGATACACGCGCGAGCCCGCCGCAGCCGCGAGGATCTGCGCGCCGAGACAGATCCCGATCACCGGCTTGTTCGCTGCCAACCGTGCTCGAACGAGCTCGATCTCCGCCTTCACGAACGGATACCGGTCTGCCTCGTACACGCCCATCGGCCCGCCCATCACGACGACGAGGTCCGCATCCGCATCGCCTTCACGGACCTCGCGCTGCCGCTCCTCGAGGACGTAGCCGCTCTTCTCGAGCGCGCCTTTGAGCAGCCCCGGACCTTCGTGCGCTTCGTGGATGAAGACGACGGCGCGGCGGGACATCAGTCGTGCTTGTGCGTCTCGAGCGCCCTGAGCACCGCGTTGAGCTGGTCGACGGTCGGCACCTGCGGCTGAATGATCTTCACCGACTTCGGCGCCAGCGGCGCGGGCGGAGGCGGCTTCAGCGGGAAGTTGTCGTACGCGCCCGAGCCATCCGCATCCACGAGGATCGCATTGGTGAATGCGTACGGCCGGCCGGCGTTGAAGACGCAGGTGCCGCTGGTGCACTTGGTGCTGTCCCACGCGAGCGGGAACATCTGACGCACCGCGCTCGAAGAGCGGACCACCGCGACGTACCAGGTGTCCGCAGCGGGGGTGACGGTGAACTTCTGCGTCACGTGAATGCGGCGGAAGTTCGCTGCGAGCCCGGGCACCGCCTCCAGGGGAAGTGTCGCGAGATTCAGCGTCTTGCTCGCCACCGGCACGAGCGGATTGTTGTTCTGATCGCCGTTGCTCGACTCGCGGCCGGGCGCGTGCGTGTAGATCTCGATCTGATCGAACTCCATGAACTCCGGCGCCTGCACGTCCACGGTCAGCTCGATCGGCTGATTCGCCGGCGCTGAGATCGTGTCGCCGATTCCCGACAGCGCTCCGACCGGGTTGCCCGAGCCATCCAGCTTCTGCGCGGTGAACTTCACGAACGGGCCGTTGGTGCCGAAGGCCTGGTGAGCCTTGATCCGCTGGGAGAGCAGGGCGGGCGTGAAGGCGCTCGGCGCATCCGCGTCCATCTTCACGAACGACCGCGAGTACCCCGCGCCGACGATGATCGCGTCGTGCGTGTCCGAGAC
>JBJMQN010000406.1:0-3563 GCA_045802665.1 Myxococcaceae bacterium
CATCAGCTCCGGCAGTCCCGCGCCGCCGACATTGAGCAGCATCTGCGAGTACGAAGGATCCACGCCGCTCATCGTGCCGCCCATGATTCCGCCGAGGCTGATGCCGGCGTAGCTGATGTTTTCAGAGTCCAGCGGGTGGCCGCCGCTGACGCTCTTCCAGTCCATCAGCTTGATGAGCCGCGTCTGCGCGGAGAGATCGATGATCGCCTGCCGGAAGTGATCGCGCGAGGCCGGGAGGTTCTGCACGTCGATGAACGTGCCGCCGTTGGCGCCCGCCGGAGACTCGAGCGGCGTGCCTTTCCCCATGTTCGTGCCGAGGAAGAACGCCGGCGTGCGGAGGAAGTCGTTGCTGCACGTTCCGTCGGTGCGGCAGGTCCCGCCGATGTTGCACATGTTGTCGGCGGTGCAGTAGCTGCGCTCGCCGTGGCAGGGCAGGTCGATCGCCATCAGCGCCATCCCGTTCGCCGCCACGCGCTCCGCGAGCATCAGGCCCAGGCGCCGTTCGGTGTAGAGGCCGTGACCGAACACGAGCACCGGAATCTTCGCGCCCGCGGTGAGGCCCGTCGGAATCGTGAGGACGAAGTCCACCTGCTTCGGAGAGCCGACGCCGCTCGTCCGCCACGCGCGCGTGGTCGGATCGAGGAACTCCATCGTCGTCATCTTGCCGGTGATGATCTTCGAGACCGACGGCATCGCGAGCGGACCCGCCCAGTAGCCGCGATCGAACGGCGAGCCGGAGTCGACGTTGGTGACGGCGAGCGGCAGGTTCGAGTCGTACGGAATCCGCCACAGCTCCTGGAAGTGCTTCACGACGTCGAGCGTGGTGAACGAGTACGCGGCAGAGACGTTCATCCGATCCGCCCCGAGCGCAGCGAGCGCCGGCGCGAGGTTCTGACGGATCGGCTCGAGGCGCTTCGCGGTGTCCGCGCAGACGACCGAGATCTGACTCTTGCCCTGATCGTCCAGCAGCGGTCCGTCGAGCGCGAGCAGCTGCTGCAGCGGCATGTTGAAGAGCGGCTGACCGTCGGTGCTCTTGAGGCCGGTGACGACGAGGTCGTACGGAGTCTTCGGGAGCAGCGGCTTGGTCGGCTGAATCGTGACGCGTTTGGCGTCGTCGGAGACCTTCACCGTGAAGTTGAGGTTCTCGGTCACGGTGCCGTCGTCGTTGTGCGCGAAGAGCCGGAGCGTCTTCTGCGGCGCGACGGTGGCGCGATCGATCGCCGTATTCGTCTCGAAGTAGAACGCCGCCGTCGTCGAGAAGCCGTCGAGCGTGTTCAGGCCCGCCTTCAGCGCCTTCGCCTCCGGGAGATCCTTCGGGTCCGCGGGGACGCTCACGATGCCGGTGGCCGGATCGCGGAGCAGATCATTGGGGAAGGGGATCTTCTTGCTGTTCGGATCGAAGAACACTTCGCCGTGCTTCGTCGTGGTGAAGGCCCAGAGGATCACGACCTCGCTGCGCGGCAGGCCCAGCGTCTCCAGCGCCTGGAAGTACGGCTCGTAGCTCTGGCGGATGCCCTCGAGCTTCTCGGCGGCGGCCTTCTTCTCGTCCAGCGTCGCGCCAGGAATCGCGTCCAGGTGCTCGCGGAGATCCTTGCCCGCGCGGAGCAGGTGGAACGCCGGCATCGCGTAGACCTCATTGCCGCGCGAGTCCTTCACGCCCTTCTCGCCGCCACGAATGGCGAACAGGTAGCGGTGTCCGGGGAGAAGGCCCGTGTCGGAGTTGAAAGAGAGCGACGCGTCGCACTCGGAGTAGACCGGCGTGAGCTTGGCGCGCTTCGGAGCGTCCTTGCCGTCCACGCCGAGATCCAGCGCGAACACCGTGTCGTCGCTGAACGACGATGCGGAGAGCTGATCGGTGAAGCGGACGCGCGAGGACGAGCCGGTGGAGAAGCCGTCGCGCCCGTTGAGCGACATCTTGAGCTCGTTCTCGACGGAGGACAGGTACGGGTTCTCTTCGATCGCGATCGCGCCATCCTTCATCGCGAGATCGTTCGGCGTCGGGATGTCCGAACGGGTCGGATCGAACACCGCCTGCGTGACGGCGC
Source organism: Myxococcaceae bacterium (assembly GCA_045802665.1). GTDB lineage: Bacteria > Myxococcota > Myxococcia > Myxococcales > Myxococcaceae > JBJMQN01. Next base: position 2,046 of record JBJMQN010000406.1, read on the forward strand.
CGCGATCCTCACTGGGAACGTTGCTGCAGCCAGCGATGATGAGGAGAAGTGGAAGGGTTCGACGAAGCGACATACGGGCTCTCGCTTTCAGAGAAATCGGGGCGGCTAGTAGCCGTCGCGCAGGAAGGGGTCAATTGGCCCTCCCGGGAGAGCGCGCGCCGTGTCGCGGCCGTGTTTCTGACGCGCTGCGGCAATGTGGAGCGGGCGTAATCCAGTGGTGGAAAGTTCGCTGACCGCCGGTCAGTGGCTGGGTGACTGGTGGTCAGTGGGAAGTCGCGCGCCCGTACCAACGGGCATCCACGCTGCGACGCCTTCTCACCGAACCAGACGGAGCCCCAGCTCCGCCGCCGCGCGCTCGAGCAAGACGATGGCAGTGCTCCGTTCCGGCCGCTCACCCGGGCTCGTCTCGATCACCTCAGCGAAGATGCCGCGATCCGCGTCCGAATCCGCGGCGCCCACGATCGCCACCACCCGCTTCCCGAGCCGAGCCGCGACCCGAGCAATCTGCGCCGGACCCTTCCCGAACGCAGTCTGCGCATCCAGCCGGCCTTCGCCGGTGATCACGAGATCCGCCTGACCGATCCGCCGCTCGAGCCCGATCAGCGCCGAGACCGCCTCGAACCCGCTGTGCAGCTCCGCTTCGAGCACCGCATGCAGCCCGTAAGCAAGCCCGCCCGCCGCACCCGTGCGCGGAGTCGCCGCGACATCCCGCCCCAGCTCCCGCTTCACCACCTCAGCGAAATGCCCGAGCGCCTCCTCGAGAACCTGAACGTCCTCGGCGCTCGCGCCCTTCTGCGGCCCGAACACCGCCGTCGCGCCCTGCGAACCCAGCAGCGGATTCGACACATCCGTGACGACGATCAACTCGCCGCGCCACTGCGAATGGGAGAGATCGATCGCATGGAGCTTCCGCAACGCGGCGCCGCCCGGAGCAATCCCTTTCCCCTCCGCATCGAGCAGCCGCACGCCCAACTCCTGCAACGCGCCGGCGCCCGCATCGTTCGTCGCACTCCCACCCGCACCCAGCACCGTCCGCGTGCAACCCTCCGCGAGCGCACTCGAGAGCAGCTCTCCCGTTCCGCGAGTGCTGGCGATCCTCGGCGCGTACTCTGACGGCGCCAGCAGCGCGAGCCCCGAAGCCGCCGCCATCTCCAGCACCGCAGCCCGCTCCGGCATCAGCGCCCAACGCGCTCGAACCTGCCTGCCGAGCGGATCTCTCACCGCGCTGAGCCGCTCCTCTGCACCCGCGACCGTCAACGCCGCGTCCACCGTCCCGGGACCACCATCCGCGAGCGGACACAGCTCCAACGCGAAGTCTTCCCGAACCGAACGAAGCCCGCGCGCGATCGCCTCCGCCGCTTCGCTCGAGGTCAGCGTCTTCTTGAACTCCTGAGGCGCGATCAGAATCCTCACTGCGCGGCCGCCTTCAACTCGCCGTTCTTCAGCGTGAGCGTCGGGCAGTACGGCCCCTCGAACGTTCGCGACCAGAACGGTGCGCCCTGCTTCTTCTCCTCCGGC
>JBJMQN010000407.1:0-9413 GCA_045802665.1 Myxococcaceae bacterium
CCGCGTGTACCGATCCCAACGATCCCAAAACCTTCGGCACGCTCAAGGTCGCGCTGCAGGGGAACCCCAAAGGCGGCGGCAACACCGACAAGGTCGTCGTCACGCTGGTGAAGGTGACTGCGCATTCCGAGTCCGCAGGCTGGGTGACGCTCTCCACCGACAAGCAGACCGTGGATCTGTTGAACCTCGCGGCGGAGGGACTTCCGCTCGGGAGCTCGAAGCTGCCGGCGGGGAAGATCACGCAGCTTCGCCTCTACACGGCGGCAGGCGGACCGAACTACGTCCAGATGAAGAACGGCACCCGCATCGAGCTGAAAGTTCCCTCCGGCGTTCAGTCGGGGATCAAGGTGAAGGGACCGTTCGATGTCTGGAACTGCCAGCAGACGATGGCGTCGCTGCAGCTCGACGGGAACAACTCGATCCACGTGCATCCGACCGGACAGGGAGATCTCTGGATCCTCCGCCCGGTCATCAAGCTCGCGAAGACGGACTTCAAGGATCTGAGCTGCCCGGGAGACTCAGAGACTCCGAACGACGCCTCCAATGAAGGCTCTGGCGGCTCCTGCACCAATGGCGCGCGCTGCATCTCGGGCGTCTGCAACGACGGCGTCTGCGGAACTTCAGGACCGGGCGGCGCCTGCGCGAGCGGTGCGGATTGCGCGTCTGGCAGCTGCGGCGTCGACAAGACGTGCGCGGTGGGACCGAACGTGGGCGGCGCGGGCTCGGAGTGCAGCACGGATGCTCAGTGCGCGTCGGGCTACTGCATGGCGGGGAGCTGCGATCAGGGCGGGTCGGGAACGCCGTGTACGCAGAGCTCGGATTGCGGCACCGGCAACGTCTGCGAAGGCGGGAGCTGCACGGCACAGATTCTTTAACCGGTCATCGACGGCACTTCAGGCAAGGTGGTGGCCGTCGCAGCGCGGAACGTCGGGGAGCTCCCTTTCCGGCGTGTCCGCGCTGTTTTTTTCACTGCTTCAGAACGCCACGCCGAACGTCGCGAGCCCTTCGAACGTCCTCGGTGCGCCGGGGCCGAGCAGGCTCACCATCGACGCGCGCAACCCGAGCCGGCTGGCCATCGTCCCTTCGCGCACCTTCGGAAACTCCCACGCGACGCCGAGCCCGACATCGAGCCCGCTGCGGTGAATCACGCCGTCCTCCGAGAGGCCCAACGAGATCGGAATCGGATTGTCCTTCGCGGCCTCCAGGCTGGTTTCGTGCGCGTGCGCGAAGGCGATCCAGAGGTATGGGACAGCGCCCTCACGCGGCAGCTCGATGCGGGTGCCGAGCCGGATGCCGGTGAAGAACTGATTGGTGATCGGGCCGTTGTCGGCGCCGCTGAAGAGGTTGAGCTCTGGGCGGAAGTAGCGGTTCACTTTCCGGTTGAGGCCGATACGTCCGGTGCCGACAGCCGCGTGAACGTCTGGCTGAAAGCCGCCGGAGAGCGCGACGAAGAACTCCCAGTCCGTCTGATGCGACGCCGTGGGCTTCGACTCTTCGGTATTGACGGATGGCTCAGCGGACAACGCCATCAGGAGAATCGCTGCACTGACCATGCAGCAGAGGTCTCCGCGGCCAGCTCAGGCGATCAAAAAAACTCTCAGCTGCGCGTCATTCGCGGCACGAGGTACAGCACCGAACGATCGTAGCGGTAGCTCGTATCGCGGTGGCCGTCGTCGAACTCTTCGTGCAGGAAGTCCACCCCGCCCTTCTTGAGCTCCTCGGCCATCATGCGCGTTCCCCAGCGCAGCCCGAACTCGTCGCGCGAGCCGGCATCGAGAAAGATCGATCGGAGCTTCTTGAACGACGCCAGGTGCTTCGGGATGAAGCGCACCGGATCGTTCTCCAGCCACTTCGCCCACACGTCCTGCCGAAGCCGCGCGGTCTCCTGATCGAACGGCAGCTCCAGATTCAGCGGCGCGCCCTTCTTCGGGGAGTACGCGGCGGCCATCGCGACCGTGTTGATGACCGAGAAGTCGTCGCCCTTCATCTTCGTCTCGCGGGCGCGCTGCACGAAGTCGGGGAACCACTTGTCGAGGCCGCCTGACTGAAGCAGCGGACCCGCCGCTCGCCAGAAATCACCGAGGTAGGCGTACTCGAACGCGGAGTCTCCGGCGTGGCAGGCGATGTGCCCGAAGATGTCGTGGTGATCTCGCCCGTTCACCATCGCGCCGTAGCCGCCGGAGGAATGGCCGATCAGCGCCCTGCCCGCCGAGGCCTTCACGGTGCGGTAGTGCTGATCCACCCACGAGACCACGTCCCTCGCGAGGTAGTCGGAGTAGCGCCCCGTCGCCTCGGAATTCATCCACTGCGCGCCGCCCAACGCCGTCCAGCCGTCCACGAACACGCCGATGAACGGAGGGACCTTGCCGGACTCGATCAGCTGATCGAGCCGTTCGGGAACGGTGAGCCCCCAGCTGTTGGCCTGGGCGAGCCACTTGTCGACGCCGCTGCCGAAGCCGTGGAGAAAGTAGGCGACCGGGAAGCTCTCTTTGCCGGTGCTGTGTGCTGCGGGGAGGTAGACGACGACGCGGCGGGTGGCGGGATCGGAGAGCGGATTTCCCTTCAACGCCTGCGACTCGAACGACTGGACCTCCACCGTTCCTTTCATGATCGCTTCGGCTCCTTCCCGAACACCTTCATCACCTGCTGCAGATCCGACCACGAGTTCTTCTTCTCGTCGGGTTTGCGCAGCAGGTACGAGGGGTGGAACGTCGGCATCACCGGGATGCCTGCGTACTCGCGCCAGGTCCCGCGGATCTTCGTGATCGGCAGCTCTTCGCGAAGCAGCGTCTGAGCGGCGGTCTTCCCGAGCGCGACGATCACCTGCGGCTGCAGCGCCCCGAGCTGCGCGCGCAGGAACGGCTCACACGCTTCGATCTCGTCGATCTCCGGGGTGCGGTTGTCAGGCGGCCGGCACTTCACGACGTTGCAGATGTAGACCTCGTCGCGGCCAAAGCCCATCGCCTCGATCATCTTCGTGAGGAGCTGCCCCGCCGGGCCGACGAATGGAATCCCCTGCGCGTCTTCCTCCGCGCCCGGCCCTTCGCCGACGAACACGAGCTTCGCGCGCGGGTTGCCGACGCCGAAGACGATCTGCTTACGGCCCGAGCAGAGCTTGCAGCGCGTGCATTCGCCCAGCTCGCGTTTGATCTCGTCGAGCGGACGGCGATCTGCCTCCGAGTAGCCGGTGATTGGCGCGAGGTCCGCGACGGATTTCGCGCGGGCGCCCGGGACCGAAGGTTTCCGAACGGGCGCCGGCTCCGATGCGAGCGGTCGCGCGGCGCTCGATAGCCTGGCTGCCGGGCTTGCGGGCGGTGTTCGATTCAGCGTCGATTCCGCCGGACGGCTCGGCGAAGGCGCCGCTCGACTCGGCGTTTCAGGTGCTCGGTTCGGCGGCGCCATCACTCGGGCGGCAGGCGGCACGGGCGAGGACTTCAGCGCTCCCGCTTCCGCGAGGATGACCGCGCCAGTATCGCTTTCCTGCCACGCGAGATGGCGCTGGAGGTCAGCGATGACTTCGAAGAGCTCAGAGGGGTTTGCGGCCAAGGGGAATGCTTCCGCGTACAGCGAGCGTTTGGCCGAGACCTTTACCACGGCAGCGCTCCATCGGTACGCTTCGACCGTCCGGCGGCCCGCCTGCCTTCGCTTCGCGGAGTGAGATGAAGAAGCTCTCGGTGATGTCTGGCGGTGTCCTGGTTGCGCTGGTCGCCGTCCTCTGGCCGCGCGACGCTCATGCGTGGGGTCCGCTCGCGCACATGTCGTTCGCGTCCGGCGCGCTCTCCGAGCTCTCGCTCTTCTCGCCCGCGGTCCGGATGATCCTCTCCAACTTCACCGGAGAGTTTCTCTACGGCGGGCTCGCGGCGGACATCATCGTCGGCAAGAACCTCGCGCCGTACAGCACGCACTGCCACAACTGGAACATCGGCTTCTCCGTGCTCGATCGCGCGAAGACGGATGCGCAGCGCGCGTTCTCGTTCGGCTTCCTCTCGCACCTCGCGGCGGACACCGTCGCGCACAACTATTACGTCCCGTACAAGACCGTGCAGGGCTTCCGGATCCGCGCCGCGAATCACGCCTACTGGGAGATCCGCTACGACCAGAAGCTTCCATCGGATCTCTGGCAGCTGGGGCAGAAGGTCTGCGGCCGCGAGTACCGCGAGCACGACGCGCACCTCGAAGACTGTCTGTCCGAGAGCTACGTCATCCCGTTCTCCATCTCGAAGAGGCTGTTCGGCAGCATCCTGCTCGCCGCTCGGCTCAAGAAGTGGCAGACGCTGAGCCGGGTACTCGCGGGCGACGAGTACTCCCTCCACACCGAGGAAGTTCAGGAGTGCCGCAAGCTCGCGGTGGAGCAGATCGTGGGGATGCTCAAGCACGGCCGCGACGCCCGGTGCGTGACGGCGGATCCGACGGGCGGCAGAAATCTCCACCACGCGAACCAGCTCCGCCTGCAGCTCAAAGACGCGAAGCTGCCGGAGAAGAACGCGAACGAAGTCGTCCGGCGAGCGCGGCCCGCCTTCCGCGAGGCGATCCACGGGCGGCTCAACGTCCCGGCCGTCTACTCGTAGATCCGGAGCAGGTGCACCGAGCACTGGTACTGCGCGTGCCGGAAGTCGATCACCTGCACGTCGCCGGTGGTCTCTTCGAACGAGCCGCCGCCGAGCAGCGTCATCGGCAGCGTGAGCGCGGTGTACGCCGCGTCGTCCTTGAAGTTCATGTCCTTCAGGTGCCGGCGGTAGCTCACCTTCCCGCGGAACGCCCACTCCGTCTTGAGGCCCTTCGGATGCGAGCCGGCCGCGAACGGCGGCAGCTGGGTCAGCGCCTCGGGCGCGATCTTCAGCACGAACTTGTCGAAGTCCGCATCGCCTGAGCCCGCGATGAGCTCCACCGAGACGAGCTTCGCGTCCGGCGCCTGCGTGATCGAGACGATCGCGAGCACGCCGGTCGAATCTCCGTTCGCCAGCGACTTGATGGTCCCACCCATGTAGAGACCGTTGCGGATCGACTCGTTGCGTGTCGTCCCGTCCGGGAACGTGCCCTGGCTGCGCTCCTGCGTCATGTGCGCCGCGTCGTTGTTGGGGATGCTCTCCGCGTACGGCGTGCCGGTCTTTCCGTACTGCGCCGCGCCCTCGAAGTACGTCCGCACCGCTTGAGACAGGACGTTTCCCTGGGACTTGAACGGCGGCGGATGTTCGGCGTTCTTCCCGAGCGCCTCACGGAGATCGTCCACGTACGGATCCCCTCCACCGTTCTGCGCCTTGATCGTCGCGAGATCGTCGCTCATCCAGCCGTTCACGCGCTGGCTGACGCGGATCTCCTCTTCGGCTTTCTTCGCCTCGTCGGACGGGAGCTCGGACGGATCGTTGTGCACGACGTGCATGCGCGAAGGAGCGCCCTGCGGCACGGCCACGCCGTTCGGAAGATCTTTCGGAAACAGCATCACGCCATCCGGCGGGTTCTGACCGAGCTGGGCGTTGGACCCGTTGCCTACCGGCGCGTCAGCCGAGGCGTGCTGCTGGGCCTGCTCGTGCTTCCGGCTCTCCTCATCCTTCGCCGCCACCTTCTGCTGCAAGGCGCTCTTGTGGAGCTTCTTGACCGGCTCGCTCTTCTCCGTAGGTTCGATCTTCTCGGGCGCCTGCTTCTTCAAGGGGGGCAACGTGAGGAGCGTGAGCTGAACCGGCTCGTGAGGCTTCGGCGGGACGGGAGCGCTGACCGGCAGCAGATAGAACCCGATCAGCACGAGCGCGTGGATGAGCGCGGAGAGCGCGACTGCTATCGCAATCCGACGCTTGTTCTCGCGCATCTGCCGTCACCTCGACTTCGGAACTTCTACGTCGGAGCTTCTACTTCGCCGCGGCCTGCGACACGGGCTCCGAGAGGAGCACATCCCACAACGCCTCCGCCACCTGCCGCTTGGTGCCCGAAATCTCGCGCCGCTGCCCTGCCCTGAGCAACACGGTCACACTGTTGTTGTCCGAGGCGAAACCGGCCCCCGGTCCAGAGACATCGTTCGCCACGATGGCATCCAGATTCTTGGAGACCAGCTTCTGCAGCGCATGCTCCACCACCCGCTCGGTCTCCGCGGCGAAGCCGACGACGACGGGGCGCTTCGGCAGCGACATCACCTTGCGCGACGCCTCCGCGAGCACATCCGGCGTCCGCACCAGCGTCACCGGCTCTTCGGTCTCGCCCTCCTGCTTCTTCCGCTTCTGCGGGAGCACGGTCGCGGGCCGGAAGTCGCTCACCGCCGCCGTCGCGATGAAGTAGTCCGCGCTCTCCACGCGCGCCATCACCGCATCGCGCATCTGATCCGCGGTGACGACGTCGATGACCTCGAGGCCGGAGCGGTCTGCCTCGGCCACCGGGCCCAGCACGACCGTCACCTGCGCCCCGAGCGCGCGCGCCGCATGCGCAATCGCGAGGCCCATCTTCCCGGTGGACGGATTGGAGAGAAACCGCACCGGATCAAGATGTTCACGCGTGGGACCGGCAGTGAGGAGCACTCGCCTGCCCGAGAGCGGACCAGTCCCCAGGAAGGCCGCTGCCGCGTCTGCAATCTCCGACGGATCGGCGAGGCGCCCCGGGCCAATGTCCCCGTCCGCCAATGGCCCCACGCCGGGACCGACTTTGCGGTAGCGCGGATCGCTGAGGAGCTCGTTCAGGTTCCGCTGCGTGAGCGCGTTGTTCCACATCATCACGTTCATCGCCGGCGCGATCAGCACCTTGCCGCCGAACGCGATGAGCGACGTCGTGACCGCGTCGTTCGCCATGCCGGCGTGGACCCGGGCGATGAGGTCAGCGGTGGCAGGCGCAAGAAGGTACAACTCCGCCCAGCGCGAGAGCTCCAGATGTCCGAAGGTCCCCTCCTGCGCAGGATCGAAGTAGTCGGTGAGGACCGGGTGACCGGAGAGCGCTCGGAACGTGAGGGGCTGCACGAACTCGGTGGCGCCCTTCGTCATCGCCACGCGCACGTCCGCGCCAGAACGCTGCAGCTCGCGCAGCGTTTCACACGCCTTGTAGGCGGCGATTCCGCCACCCACTCCGAGCGCGATTCGCCTTCCCTTGAGCGCCGACCGATCCATGGGTTCGAGCTTTAGGCGGGAGTGGTCCCTGCTGCAAATCCGCTCACGGCACGGAGAGATCGAACTGGTTCTTGCCCGGCAGATCCACCGTGAGCTGCTTCTGGGGTGCCTGCCCGTTCATCAGATGGAACGAGCTCCAGATGACCGTGTAGCGGCCGGGCGGAAAGCCAGTGAGCGTCACCACTTCGGACTGAGGCTGATAGACGAACTGCGCCCAGCTGGACTGGTTGAGCATCATCGGGTTGTCCACCTTGACGTCCCCGCGAACGACCCACAGCGCGTAGCCGCCCTCGGGGTTCACCTTGAAGGTCAGCGCGCTGGTCCCGGGCGCAGGGCCCAGATCGAGCGCCTGAGCCTGCCCGCCAATCTCCACCAGCAGCACCGACTCCGGTCCGTACATCCGCGCGTCTCCCACGGCGAAGCGGTAGTGCCCTGCCGGGAGATCCGTCGCGTAGCGCCCGTCTTTGCCGGTGACGAAGGTGATGGCATCCGAGTTCTCCATCCCCATCGCCTCCACCACTTCGCCCGCAGCCGGAGAACCATCCGCGCGGTACACGCCGCCGGTCACATGAGTCCGGGGCTTGAGCACCACGTCCGCCGGAAGCTGCCTGCCCAGATCCACCGAGACGTTCCCCGACAGCCCGCCCTTTCGAGCGGTCACGATCAGCTCCTGCACCGTCAGCGGCCGCGCGAGGCTGAACTTCCCGTCGGGGCCGGACATCGTCTCCTGATCGCAGAGATCGCACGTCACCACCGCATCGCTGATCGGCTGACCACGCTCATCCTTCACCGAGCCGAGCAGCGTGGCGGACTTGCGAAGCGTGATGTCGCCGAGGTCCTGACTCCCCTCTTTGTCCACCGTCGTCGGCTCGTAGCCCGCGGCTTCGACGGAGAAGATCACCCGCTTGTCGATCGATTGCAGCGGCAGCTCGAAGTGGCCGTCCGGAGAATCCACGTCGCGATCGTCCACCCGGAAGTGCTTGATGGGCGCGCCGGACTCGTCGACCACTCGGCCGGTGAAGACGGACCGCTTCCGCATCACGAGCTTGACGGGATCTTTGCCGGGCGTGACCGCTCGCGCCTGATCCACGAGATCGTATTCGGCGTGCTGCGCGGTGACCGTGTAACGGGACTCGGGCCGCAGCGCTTTCAGCTCGAAGTGGCCCGCGGAGTCCGAATACGTCGGCCGATCGCGATACGAAGGCATCGCGACGACGTACGCGCCAGCGACCGGCGCCCCTTGATCGTCCACGACATCGCCGGAGATGGACGCGCCCGTCTGCAATTCCACCGACGCCTTCGCGGTGGACCCTTCGGCGATCTGCACCTTCTGCGAGGACGGCGAGACGTAGTCGGGGTGACGGATGATGAGCGAGTAGCTCCCCGGCGGCAGCCCGCGCATCACCACGACGCCGTCCGCGGCCGACGAACGATCGCTTCGGTAGACGTCGTTCTTGTTCACGTACATCACGGCCTCGGCGCCCTCGACGCGGCGGCCTTCGCAGGTGACGGTCACCTCAACGCCACCGTGCGGCTCGAGCGGCAACTTCACGTCGTCCGCCGGCGCCTGCACCTGCACTTCGCCCCCGCCCCAGTCGGAGTGGTGCGCGTGCAGCGTGTAGAGCCCTGCGGTGGGGACCTGCGCGACGAAGCGGCCCTCCTTGTCGGCGAACACCGCGTTGCCGGTGGGCTGCACCAGCACCGAGACGCCCGGCGCGGGACGTTCGTACTCGTCGATCACCCTGCCGCGGATGACCACGCCCTTCACCAGCGTGAGCTCCACGTTCGCCTCGGCGCCAGCGACCTTCACCGGCTGCGAGACGGGCTCGTACGCCTCGGCCCACGCCTGCACCGAATAATTTCCGGACGCCACGGGGCCGAACTGAATCAGCGCGCCTGTCTCGGCCTTCTGATGCGCGAGCACTTCGCCGCGCGAGCTGAGCAGCGCAGCTTCGGGATTCGGAACCGGCTGGCCCTGCTCGTCGATCACGGTGACGGAGATGTTTCCGCCCGCCTCCAGATCCAGCGTCAGCGTGGTCACCGCCTCCTGCAGCATCACCAGCCTCGGCGTGGCGGCGCGGTTTCCGAAGCTCGCAGTGACGGACACCTCTCTGGGGAAGAGATCCGTGAAGCGCGCGACACCATTCTTCGCGTTCGCGGAACGGTTCAGGTGCGAGCCTTCGATGCCCACGCGCCCATCCACCGGCTTGCCGTCGACGCGGAGGTTCACCTCCAGCGTGCGCGGCCGGATGAGCCGCAGATCCACGGGCTTCGGTCCCGCTTCGGTTTCGTCTGAGACCGCGGGGAGAAAGCCCTGCGCCTCGGCGATCA
>JBJMQN010000408.1:0-6014 GCA_045802665.1 Myxococcaceae bacterium
ACACACTTAACAAACACGACCCTAATAAAAACTAAAAGAGAAAGGCCCCGGTGGAAACCTGACCGGGGCCTTCTCGCAAAGCGTCGAAGCAAGATCCGCTGGACGCTCAACGCGTCCTTACGTCCTCTTCAGCTTCACCGACAGCCGGCGCAGATCCTCGTTCACCTTCACGAACTCGGTCTTGCCCTTCTCGTCCGCGATCTGCTTGTCGAGATCCGCGGTCATGCTCTTCGCCTTCGCGGCCACGCTCTTGTCGTCCGCGAGCCAGTCCACGGCCTGAATGATGGCGAGGCGCGTGTCGAGGTTGCTCTCGCGCAGGTGCTTCATCAGCGGCTCCACCGCCTCCGCCTTGCCGGAACGGCCGAGCTCCAGCGCGGCGCGCTCGCGGACACCGGCATCCTTGTCATCCAGCTTCTTCGTCCAGCACGCCGAGTCCTGCTTGCACTCCTTCGCCGCGTCGATGCGCTTCGCCAGCGCGCCGATGCGCTCCTTGTGCTCGCCCACGAGCTTCGCCGGCTGATCGCAGCCCTTGATGCCCGGGCTCTCCTTGCACTCGGCGGTGGTGAGCGCCTCTTCGGCCGCGTCGAACTTCTTGAACTCGTCGGCGGCCTTCTCGTCGCCCACCATCGCGAGGCCCACCATCGCGCCTTCGCGCGCATCCCAGCTGCCCTTCTGCGCGGACTTCACCAGCGCAGGCGTCGCCTCGGGAGACCCAATCTTCACGAGCGCCCGGATGTACTCACCGCGCGCCGTCGCCTCTTCCTCTTCCAGCATCGAGGAGAGCGGCTTCACCGCGTCCTTGCTGCGGATGCGGCCGAGCGCGTCCGCCGCGCGCATGCGGACGAAGAGCTTCACGTCCAGCATCGGGTTGTCGAACTGCAGCTTGGAGAGCAGCGCCTTCTCCGCGCGGCCGTCGTGGAGGTCACCTTCCACCTGCGCGGCCTTGGCGTAGAGCGCCGCCTCGATCATCCCGGTCTGATTCGCCCACGCGAGCAGATCCTTGTCCTTGCCCTCGAGGATGGGGAGCATCGCGTCCTTGCTCTTGTCGCCGATCTGGTAGAGCGCGAAGGAGCTCTCCACGTAGAACGAGACGCCCTTGCGCTCCTTGAACATCATCTTGGTGAGCACGGGAACGGACGTCGCATCGCCGATGTCGCCCAGCGCCTGAATCGCCTTCTTCGCGATGAACGGCTCGCCGTTGTCGTCCTGAACGATGTCCACCAGCTTGGGGACCGCCGCCTTCGACTTCATCGCGCCGAGGGCGTTGATCGCCTCGATGCGCGTGTACGCGTCCTTGCTGTTGAGGAGCTTCAGCAGCGTCGGCTCCACCTTCGGATCGCCGATGGCACCGAGGGCCGCGGTGATCTCCTTGTTCATCGTGTTCGCGGCGGGCTCGGTGTTGCCGAGGTCCAGCGCGTTGGAGAGCGGCTCCACCGACGACGGATCCTTCTGCTCGGCGAGGATCTTCGCGATCGATGCTTTGACCTCATACGATTTCTCTGCGTCGAGCTTCTGGTGAAGCATCGGCAGGAACGAGGCGTTCATCTTTCCGGACTGGCGCAGCTCCTCCACGACCTTCACGCGGTCCTTGGCCTTGGGCGACTTGTCGATCGCCTTGCTCCAGTACTCGGCAGTGGTCGGGTCGCCCTTACAGCCGGCGACGAAGACGAGGGTCATCGCGAGACAGACTGCTCCAAGCGTTCGGTTCATGGGGTGCGCTCTTACATGTCACAAAGCAGCAGGGTCAACCGACGAGGACGCCAATCAGCACCCCTCGTTTGGGGTACCCTCCGGCCGCTCCCATGACTGCCGATCCTGCGCACGCGAAGCTCCACCGACGTACGTTCCTGATCGACCGCGAGTTCCAGCTCAAATACGCCGGCCTGTTGCTGCTCGCCGGGCTGGTGATCTCCGCTGGTTTCGCCGTGGTCGCCTGGCTGGCGAGAGCGGATGCCGCTCGGGCGGCGCAGTTCGGAGCCTCCTCGATGGATCCGCTGCTTCTGGCGCTGCTCTTCGTCGCGGTGGTGATCGCCGCCGGCGCGATGGGGCTCGTGGGGTTGGTGCTCACGCATCGCGTGGCGGGTCCGGTCTACGTGATGACGCAGTACGTGACCGCGCTCGCGCAGGGCCGCTTCCCGCCGATTCGGCCGCTGCGGCGAAACGACGAGCTCAAGAATTTCTTCGAGCGGTTTCAGAGCGCGCTGGAGACGTTGAAGGCCCGAGAGGTCGAGGAGGCCGCGGCGCTGAGAGACGCGCTGGCTGCACTGGAACCGCTGGGGACGTCTGCTCAGGCGAAGGACGCGCTGCAGAAGCTCTCGGCGTTGCACGATCGGAAACGGGCGGCGGTGGAATCCGGATCCGCGAAGCTCTGATCCGCGTTAGGTCACTTTCGTGCGCCCCCGCATCGTCTTCATGGGAACCCCCGAGTTCGCGGTCGCCTCGCTGCGAGCGTGCTTCGACGTGGGCGACGTCGTGGCGGTGGTCACCCAGCCCGACAAGCCGAAGGGGCGCGGGCAGGAAGTGCAGATGCCGCCGGTGAAGGAGCTGGCGCTGTCTCGAAACGTTCCGGTGCTGCAGCCGCCGAAAATCCGCGGAACGAACTTTCACGAGGAGCTCGCCGCGCTGAAGCCGGACGTGTTCGTGGTGACGGCCTACGGGAAGATCCTCCCCAAAGACGTGCTCGCGGTTCCGCCGAAAGGCTGCGTGAACGCGCACGCGTCGATCCTCCCGAGATACCGGGGCGCCGCGCCGCTGCAGTGGGCCATTGCGAACGGCGACTCGGAGACGGGCGTGTGCCTGATGCTGATGGACGAGGGCATGGACACAGGCCCCGTCATCTCCTGCCGCAAGCTGCCCATCGAGACGGCGGAGACGCTGCAGACCTTGCACGACAAGCTGTCTTCGCTCGGAGGCGCGATGATCCGCGAGGATCTGCCGCGCTATCTCTCCGGCGACCTGAAGCCTTCACCGCAGCCGAAAGACGGCGTGGTGATGGCGCCGATGATCGAGAAGGACGAAGGGCGCCTCATCTGGACCCGGAAGGCAGCAGAGCTCGAACGCCGCCTGAGAGCGTTCACGCCGTGGCCCGGTGCGTTCACGACGTTCGAAGGCGCCCTGCTCAAGGTCCATGCGGCGGAAGTCGGAGCGGGGCGCGGCGAGCCGGGCGAGATCCTGCGCGCGGACAGCACCGGCATCGAAGTTGCCACGAGCGAAGGATCGTTGGTGCTCAAAGTAATTCAGCCCGAGGGTAAGCGGCGGATGACGGCAGCCGAGTTCCTCGCCGGGCGGAAGATCGAGAAGGGTTCACGTCCATTCGAAGAGCGGGGAGCGAAGCCATGACGAACGTCGTCGTGCTGCACGGGCCGAATCTGAATCTGCTGGGAGAGCGGCCGGGAGACGAGCCGGGGCTGACGCTCGACAAGCTGAACGTGCTGATTCGTGCCAAGGCGACGTCGCTGGAGCTCCCGCTGCGCATTCATCAGACGAACCACGAGGGAGGGCTCATCGATCACCTCCACTCGGAGCGGAAGTGGGCGGACGCGTTCCTGATCAACCCGGGGGCGCTCACGCACTACTCGTACGCGCTGCGAGATGCGATCGCCGCGATCGGCAAGCCGGTGATCGAAGTGCACCTCTCGGACCTCAACAAGCGCGAGGCGTTCCGGAAAGAGACCGTGCTCGGGGACGTGGTGCTGGCGAGGGTGATGGGGAAGGGCGCGCAGAGCTACATGGAGGCGCTCGAGAGACTCGCGAAGGAGGACGCGGTGCCGAAGGTGAAAGAGACGGAGCCGCTGGTGGCGCACGCGAAGACGGTGGGACGGAAGCAGCAGGCTCCAGCGGCACCCGCGAAAAGCTCCGGCAAGACGATCGGTAAGGCGACTGCTGTTGCCGCCGTCGAGAAGAGCAGCGCGGGCAAGTCGATCGGCCGAGCTGCGGCCAACAAAATCAGCGCAGCGAGATCGAACACGCTCACGCGGAACGTGGTGCGCGAGAAGATCGCGGAGCGGCTCTCGGGAAAGCTGACGCCGTCCGCGCTTTCGACGTGGGCGAGATCGCACTGGGCCGAGATGCAGGGTGGGGCAGCGACGGAGTCCGGGCAGCGCGAGGTGATCGAAGACACGCTGCAGATGCTGATGCTCTCCGCGCAGCCGGCGGGGAAGCTCTCGGATGATCAGCTCGTCGATCTGATGACGCAGCTCGAATGAACGCACGAGCGGTGGCCATCTCCGTTCTCGCTCGCACCGAAGCGACGGACGCGTTCATGAATCTGGTGCTCGACGCGCAGCTCGACGAGGCGGGGCTGAAAGATCCGCGCGATGCGGGCCTCGTCACCGAGCTCGCGTACGGGGCCACTCGGAGAAGGCTGCTGCTGGACAGCGTGATCGCGAAGTTCGCCGATCGCGGAACCGATCAGATGGAGGACAAGGTCCTCGCCGCGCTGAGAGTGGGCATCTACCAGCTCTTCTTCACCCGGATGCCGAAGCACGCGGCTGTGGGCGAGACGGTCGAGGCGCTGAAGGAGCTGAAGCTCGCCAGAGCATCAGGCTTCGTGAACGCGATCCTGCGCAAGGCCTCCGCGCTCACCGAGCCGCCGCTGCCGCCAAAGACCGAGCTCGTAGCCCACCTGTCGCTGAAAGAGAGTCACCCGACGCTGCTGGTGGAGCGTTGGATCCGTCAGTTCGGCGCAGAGCGAGCCGAGCAGATGCTCGCCGCCGACAACGTCTCGCCGCCGGTCGTGATCCGAACGAACAGCGCGAAGATCACGAGGGACGAGCTGCTCAAACAGCTCAAGGAAGCCGGAGTCGAAGCCGAGCCGACGACGATCTCGCCGGTAGGAATCACGCTCCCGTCGCTCGGAAAAATCGAAGAGCTCTACGGCTACGCCGAAGGCCTCTGGCAGGTGCAGGACGAAGCCGCGCAGTTGGTAGGCATCTACGCAAACATCCCGGAAACCGCGCGAGTGCTGGACGCCTGCGCCGCGCCCGGAGGCAAAGCGAACCATCTCGCCGAGAATCACGAAGTGGTCGCGACGGATCTCCACGCGAACAAGCTGCGCAAGATCGACACCGAAGCAAAGCGCCTGGGACTGAGCCAGAAGCTCACGTCAAAAGCACACGACGCGACGACCGAGTTCCCGCAGGAATGGGGAGAGTTCCACGCGGTGGTGGTGGACGCCCCGTGCTCAGGAAGCGGAACGCTCAGACGTCACCCCGAGCTGCGCTACCGACGTACCGATCAGGACGTGCTGCGCCTAGCGACGCTCCAGAGAAAAATTCTCGAGACCGCGCAAGCCGTGGTGCCGCCCGGAGGCCTGCTGATCTACGCCGTGTGCAGCGTGGACTTCCGAGAAGGCCCCGATCAGGTGGAGCTCTTCCTCAGAAGTCACCCGGACTGGACGATGGAGCCGCCGGTGTTGCACGACGACGTGAAGCTGCCGCTCTGGCAGGGAGCGCTGAGAACGCTCCCGGGACCCGAAGGCCTCGACGGCTTCTTCGCTGCGAGACTGCGGAAGCTCTACTAAGCAAACCCTGAACCGCAGCAATAGGGGCGCCGGTCGCAACATTCGAGCTGCGGAGCTCATGCGATCAGGCCTCTGCCGAGCACCGCCTCAACCCTCAACTCAAGGCGAGTCCCAAAACACTTCGGGCGTGCGGAGCAAGAAGCTCATCGCACGCCCGCAAACCAACTCCTCAACGAAGTCGATCAGACTTCCACGTTCGCATTCGTCTTGAACGCGTCGAGCACAGCCTGGCTCGCTCGATCGAGATACTTGCCCTTGCGGACGAGGATTCCGATCGGCCGGCTGAAGCTGCCTTCCGCGAACGGCTTGCAGACCAGCGTGCCCTGCGCGACCTCGTGCTGCACACAGGCCTGCGGGAGCACCGAGACGCCGAGTCCCATCTCCACCGCGCGCTTGATGGTCTCCACGTTGTCCATCTCCATGATCGGCGCGAGGTCCAGGTTGCGCTCTCGAAAGATCCGGTCGATGCCCTTGCGCGTGGGCGCTTCGCGAT
>JBJMQN010000409.1:0-5614 GCA_045802665.1 Myxococcaceae bacterium
ACGAATGGAGACCGACGCCATCGCGCTGCTGAAGGTCCCGTTCAAGAGCCTCCGCAAGGGACTGGCAAAGCAGGAGGAGGAGGCCGGGGTCATCCTGTTCGCCTCGGATGGCGGCCGGGTCTTCGGCATGTCGCCGCTGAAGGACGGAACGGCGGTTCACACCTTCCTGCCGTTCTTCTCTTCGCCAGATGAGCTGTCGCTGGGCCTCGGGCAGCTCCTCGGCGAACGGCTCTCCGCCCACAAAGACAAGCGCGGCATCTTCGTCTTTCCGGACCGCCTGGATCGCAAGAGCAACAAGTACGCGCAGGCCGTGGACGCGCTGGAGCCGTCCGGTTTCTGGGTGCCGGTGGCTTCTCCGGATCGCGTTCAGGCCTCGGTCGAGCAGCGGATGGAGCAGGTGATCGAGTTCATGGCGCAGATGACCGCCCTCAATCAGGCCACCGCCGCGGGCGATGAACGGCACGCGAACAAGGCTCGCAAAGCCATCGCCCGAGCCTTCGACGACGCACACAAGCTCACCGTCCGAGCGACCCATCCCATCGCCCGCCAGATCAAGAAGCGCAGCCGCAAAGCCGTGCAGAAGCTCCAGTCCGCCTTCGAGGGCGTGAAGCTGGATGACGTGCAGCTCGCCCCGAAGTGGCAGGAGGCGGCAGACGAGGCGCGGGCGCTGATCCAGAAGGATCTTGCAGCGCTCAAGAAGGGCAACCGACCGAAGGGCGCGAGAAAGCCGCCGGGAAAAGGCTAGAGTCCGCGCAAAGATGCGCGCTCCCCCCATTCGGACGTTTTGCACGTTGCTGCTGCTCCTCTCCTCCGTCGCATTTGCAGACGAGCGGCCGAAGTTGCTCGTCCTCGACCTCGGCGGCGCGGGCGGCGTAGGCGCCGACGTGGGCGCTGCGCTCTCCGAGGCCATCGCGCAGGAGATCAGCCGGCGGGGCTACTTCGACGCGATCGGCGCGGCGGAGATCCGCACCCTCATCGGCGTCGAGCGGCAGAAGCAGCTCGGCGGCTGCAACGAAGGCGAGTCGTGTCAGGCGGAGATCGCCGGTTCGCTCGGCGCGCGGTTCGTGCTGTCGGGCACGCTCGCGAAGTTGGGCGACACGTACCAGCTGACGCTCCAGACGCTGGACACGAGCAGGGCGCAGCCGTTGGCGCGCGCGACGCGGATCGCGAAGTCCGTGGATGCCCTCAGAGAGCAGCTCCCGTGGACCGTCGCGGAAGCCACAGGCACACCGCTCCCGCCAGAGCCCTCGAAGCTCGTCCCCTACTCACTGATGGGCGGCGGCGCGCTAGTCGTCGCGACGGGCGCCGTCATCGGGATCAGCGCGATCACGCAGGCGAGCATCGCGAATCAGGAGCTCGTGGACGGATCCACCGGTTCGGGGCCCATCCACTCGCTCAACTATTACAAGCAGCAGGACGCGAGCATCAGCACCCAGAAGTCGATCGCACTCGCGGCGGTCGTCATCGGCGCGGCGGCGATCGCGGGCGGCGTCTGGACGTACCGCCGGGACAGCAAGGGCGACTCCATCTCCGTCGCGTTCGCACCCGCGCCGTCGGGCGGAGCGCTGGTGGGGGTGTTCCCGTGAAGCGCGCCGCGTGGCTTCTGCTGCTGCTCGCCGGGTGCCGTTCGGGGCTCGAGCTCGATCAGGGCCGCAACTATCCCTGCGCGCCGGATGCCGGCTCTGCCCAATGCTCGGACGGATACATCTGCGGGCTCGAGGGACGGTGCCACGCGGTGGATGCCCCCGGAGCCTGGGCATGCAACTCCGACGCGTACTGCGCAACGGCGGCCGGCTGGCATTGCGACGGGGTCGCGGGCAAGTGCGTCGACGCCGCGAGCGAGGGCGTCGCGCCCACCGGCCCACTCTCCACCGCCCGGGTGAGCCCCAGCCTCCCCACTCCGACCCGCTTCTCGGTCTCGACCTACTTCGACTACTCGTATGGAGAGGATCTCTGGGACGCGGGCTCCTTGTACTCGGACACCCGCAGTGACCCGGACGACACCTACCACTACGGCCTGCTCGCCGACGGGAAGGTCATCAGCGTCCTCGGCCTCTTCGGCGAGCAGGTTTTCTATTCGCCGTGGCTTCGCCAGGATGCTCCAGCGCCCGAGGGAGGCGCGAACGACCTCGCGACGTCGAGACTCGACGTCTACGTCGCGAGCCCCACCGGGGTCTGGACGAGGACGCTGAGCCAGCATCCTGAAGCGTGGCGAAAGCTCGTGGACGGGATCAGCGCCAGCCGGCTCATCCGCCAGAGCGGCGAGCTCAGCAACGCGCCCGAGCTCATCTGGGCGGTCGGCGGCGGCCACTACGCGGTCATCGACACCAGCTCCAACAGCGTCTCCACTGTGCTCACGTTCCCGGACTCGGCGAACATCATCGACATCGCGACGGGCTTTCCGGACGACAGCGACACCGTGGAGTTCGTCTTCGCGCTGACCGACAAAGGCCTCTACGTGGCTCCGCGAACGGAGAGCGGCTTCGTCGGTGGGGCCGCGCTGCAGCCCGCGTGGACGCCCGTGAACCTCGCCGGTTTTCCGAACGCGGCGTGCGGGGCGGCGCCTGCCGCGGAGCCGTTGGAGCTCTACGCCGGAAGCGACGACACGCTCCGGCTGCAGCTGCGCGTGCTGCTCCGGGACAATGGAGCGGACTCGGCCAACCCGCGGCTGCTCAGCGTCCATGGGAACCCGCCGCTGTCTCCGACGAGCTGCTCCGATCTCTCGCTGTCGACGCTCGCTGACGCGCCGATTTGTCCCTCCGGCGAACGCTACGAAGGGATGTCCAACCTGAGGTACGCCCAGTCGCTCACCAATGCCTGGTGCTCGAATTCGGCCGGTACGCACCTGCTCGAAGTTCGCGCACTCGGCGGACAAAACCTGTGGACGACCATGACGGACGAGGCCTGTTACGGACCTCTGGACCAACCCGCTGTTCGCGCCAAGACCCGCGTCGACAACACCATGATCGACGGCTACGGCCGCATCTTCCAGGACAGCGGCGCGTCCCTTTCGGCGAGCTCCTTCCTGCACTCGCCCGTTCGGATGGTCGCGGGCGGTGGTTTCGCGCCGCTCTACGTGGAGGCGATCCCCGAGTCCTGCGGCTACGACGGCACCGAGAAGCTCAACACCTCGTACGTCGAATGGGCCGGCGTCGGAATCACCGGGATCTACAGCGGCAACGCCTCCATCTGCGGCAGCGTCGAGAACGCGCCAGGCCTCTACATCACCGCCACCTCGACGCTGGATGACAATGGGAATCAGCTGTTCTCCGTCCCGCCGCACATCGTGGTCACCGGCCTCGAGGATGCGTTCTTCCCGCTCTACGACATCAACGACACTCCGGTGGGCGTGAGCGCGGAGGCGCCGTACGCGCAGCTCGTCGGGACGGAGACGCTCCCTCAGAATCCGTGCGATCCCGCCTCACCCATCAAGATCTCCGGCTCGAGCTTCCGCAGCGAAACCGGCGTCACGCAGCTCCTGATCGCCGCGGGAGACAGGTTGTTCGTGGGTCCGTTCGCGAAGGCACAGGACGGCACCCCCTCCACGCTCGTCTCGAGACACGTGGTGAGCCCGGGACTCAACATCGATCAGGTGATCACCGTGAGCCCCAACGCGGAGGCCGGTGAATTGACCGCGGGCTACGTGCTCGGCGGCGAACGCGTCTTCCGTTTCTTCGCGTACAACCCCACGCGCTGGAAATCTTCGGAGATCGATCTGCCAGCCGGAGAACCGATCGCGATCTGGAAGTCGGGTGCCAGCGCTCGCGTGGGATTCCGCAACGGCGTCGTCTACTCGCTCCCCTCGCGGCTGCCGTTGAGCGAGCCGCTGGCCGATCCTGTCGTGAGCTACGGCTCGACCTGCGGCGTGGGTTACGCGGTGTCCGGCGGGAAGCTGTACCGGCTGGAGGGCTCGGCCGGCGGCGGCGTCGAAGGCGCGTGGACGGAAGTGAATGTGGAATGGGGCGTCGCTCCGTCCGCGCCGACGCCGACGCTCACCCACGGGTACGTTCATTCGACGACCAACGGCGTCTACGTGTTCTCGGATCAGGGCGTGGTGGTGAAGCTCACCGGCGACTGTCCCTGATCTTCGCGGGCCGCAGCCGCTCTCTCCGGTGCTGCTTCCGCGAAGGCTCCCTCCGCGCGGCGCGCTTCGGCGGTGGAATCACCTTCACGCGCCTGATGAACCACGCGTGCGTTACGCCCAGGCACGAGAAGAACGCGACGCCCGCGACGAGTCCTCCCAGCAGCACGTCGATCATTGCGCGCTCTTCGCTGACGGCGTGCCGCGGATGACGTCCACGATCGCCTGCGTGTGCTGAGCCTGCAGCGCCGCGCGCGACGCGCCGGAGAGGATGTTCCGAAGCTCGGTGGCCGCGTTCGCGGCGATCGTCGTGCTGTCGTTCTCGTTGCGGAGCGTCAGCGTGAGCGTGCCCGTCTCCTGCGCCAGGATGAGCAGCTCCGCCTCCGTCGGCGTCACCAGCAGCGACACGTTGTTGTAATCGCGCTGACTCTCGGGGATGAGGTTCACGTTCGTGGTCCCGGTGATCTTCCCCGTCGAGACGACGATCACGTTTTGCAGCAGCGTCACCGCCATCGACTCGTTCGTGTCCGGATTTCTGAACGTGCCCACCACGTCCACGTGATCGTTGGGCCGGATCCAGCCGCCCACCGCGTTCGTCGGTGAGGCCTCCAGCGTCAGCGCCCGAGCCCCCGACATCAGCTTCGTCGACAGCTTCTCCGACGCCCTCGTCGTCTCGAACTGGCTCCAGAGCAGCGGGTCTCCCTTCTGCAGCGGGACCAATACTTTCTGATTCACGATGTACTGCGCGGAGTCCGGCTTCACGACGGACGAGGTGATGAACTGCTCGGGGACCGCCCGCTGGCTCACCATCTCGTAGGTGACGATGGTGCCTTCCGGGATGTCGTCCGCCGCGACGGTGACGGGAACCAGGTTCCAGCCTGCCTTCGCCTGATGAATCGTTCGCTGCACGGCTGAGTACGAGACCACGCCCGCGAGCAGCGCGAGCACCAAGGCGACGATGAGCGGCGTCCGTCCCTTCAACATGCGGCGACTCCTTTTCGGATGAGTTCCAAGAGAAGGACGCGGCAGGCTCGAAGACCGTTAACCGGCTATTTCGTTTTCACCGTCGCCTGGTCTTTGGATGAGCCGCGGATCACCTGAATGACCATGTTGCGCCGCTCCTGCAGCACGCGCGTGCGTTCGCCGGAGAGCAGGGTCTTGATCGTGGACCGCCCACGTTCTTCGAGGATGTCCACGTCGTCCTCGTTTCGGAGCGAGAACGTGAGCGAGCCCAGCTCCGCCGCGAGCGTGAGCACCTCCGCCTCCTCCGGCAGCACCAGCAGCGAGAGGTTGTTGTAGTCCCGCTGCGCTTCCGGAATGAGGTTCACGTTCGTGGTGCCGGTGATCTTCCCCGTCGCGAGCACGACCACGTTCTGGAGCAGCGTCACCGCCACCGACTCGTTGGTGTCCGGATCCCGGAAGCTGCCGATGACATCCACGTGATCGTTCGGCCGCACCCAGCCGCCCACCGCCGCGGTGCCCTGCGCCTCGAGCGTCAGTGCGCGCCCACGCTTGGGGACCTTCGCCGAGAGC
>JBJMQN010000410.1:0-3942 GCA_045802665.1 Myxococcaceae bacterium
GCGTGTGTGAGCCCGCGAACGCGTGCGGCAACTCGGTGCTCGAAGCGGGTGAAGGCTGCGACGACGGCAACACCACCGCTGGCGACGGCTGCAGTGCGGCCTGCAAGATCGAGACGGGAAATCCGTGCGGACCGGGCGGAGCTGTCTCCTGCCAGAGCGGCGTGTGCGACGTGAGCTCCGGCGCTCCCGGCGTGTGCGAGCCGGCGAATGTCTGCGGCAACTCGGTGCTCGATGTCGGCGAAGGCTGCGACGACGGCAACACCACCGCGGGCGACGGCTGCAACGGCAGCTGCAAGGTGGAGAACGGCAGCGTGTGCGGACCGGGCGGGGGCAGCTCGTGCCAGAGCGGCATCTGCGACACGACGACGGACATCCCGGGCATCTGCGAGCCGGCGAACACGTGCGGCAACTCGGTGCTCGAGGCGGGCGAAGGCTGCGACGACGGCAACGTGACCGCGGGCGACGGCTGCAACGGAAGCTGCAAGGTCGAGACGGGCAATCCGTGCGGACCGGGCGGAAGCAGCTCGTGTCAGAGCGGCGTCTGCGACACGACCGGCGGCGCTCCCGGGGTCTGCGAAGCGGCAAACGTCTGCGGCAACGGCAAGCTGGAGTCCGGCGAAGGCTGCGATGACGGCAACACCTCGGCGAATGATGGCTGCTCGGCCGCGTGCAAGATCGAAGACGGCAGCGCGTGCAGCACGGACCCGACCGGCAACACCGGCAATGCGTCCTGCGAGAGCGGCGTGTGCGATCTGTCAGGCGGCGCGCCGGGCGTGTGCGAGCCGGCGAATTCGTGCGGCAACTCGGTGCTCGAGACCGGCGAAGGCTGCGACGACGGCAACACGAGCAACGGCGACGGCTGCAACATCTCGTGCAAGATCGAGTCGGGAAATCCGTGCGGACCGGGCGGAGGCAGCTCGTGCGAGAGCGGCATCTGCGACACGAGCGGCGGCGCGCCGGGCGTGTGCGAGAACGCGAACAGCTGCGGCAACTCGTTGCTCGACACCGGCGAAGGCTGCGACGACGGCAACAACACGGCGGGCGACGGCTGCAACGGCTCGTGCAGGATCGAGTCGGGCCACCCATGCGGTCCGGACGGAAGCAGCACCTGCGAGAGCGGCGTCTGCGATCAGACGAGCGGGCCTCCGGGAATCTGCGAGCCGGATCACACCTGCGGCAACTCGAAGCTGGAAGAGGGCGAGGGCTGCGATGACGGCAACACGACCGCGGGCGACGGGTGCAACGGCTCGTGCCGCATCGAGAGCGGAAATGCGTGCAACGCGGATCCGGTGGGCGTGACGGGCAACGCTTCGTGCGTGAGCAACCTCTGCGACACGACCTCTGGCGCGCCGGGCACCTGCGAAGAGGCGGGCGCGTGCGGCAACGGCAAGTTGGAGGCAGGCGAAGGGTGCGACGACGGCAACGCGACAGCAGGCGACGGCTGCGACAGCGCGTGCAAGGTGGAGCCGGGCGAGAGCTGCAACGAGACGGCTCCGGGCGCGACCGGCGGCGACTCGTGCTCCAGCGGCCGCTGCGATGAGGCGAAGAAGACGTGCGAGCCGGCGATGACGTGCGACACCTGCGGGCACAGCGGCGAGCCCGCGTGTCCGGCGGAGTGCGGCGCGGGGATCGTCGTCTCGGGTGGCGGCTGCGGTTGCTCCGGCACGGGCTCGGAGACCACGGCGGGGACGGCGCTGTTCGTCGGACTGGTGCTGATGGCGCTCGCTCGGAGGCGGCGCCAGGGTGACCGTTCAGCGCCTGATGTGCGCTAAAAAACCACGGAAACTGGAGTGCACAGGGGCGCGATACTCTTTACACGCCCTTTCTGAAGTGGAGCGCGCATGTCTCTGTCCAAGGTGACGCTGCCAAAACTTCCGAAGACGAAGAAGGAGCTCAACGAGCTCACGGAAAAGGCAAAGGCCGTCGAAGCGAAGGCGAAGAAGGCCAAGGACACCGCGACCAAGGTCGTCAAAGTCGCGAAGGAGCTCCCCGCGGCGGTGAACGCGCTCCGCACGGATGGCTTTCAGACCGCGACGAGCAACGCGTGGAGCAAGGCCGTCAACGACGCGTCGAACAGCACGGACAAGCTGACGCGCTTCGGCACCCTCAAGCGAGCGGGCCAGGCGGGCGGCGCTGTCGTCTCGCTCGTGAAGCTCCCGGGTCAGGCCGCGACGACGGTGAAGGACATCCGCGAGGCGGTCCGCACGAAGTCGAAGGACAAGATCGACAAGGCGGTCGACTCCTCCGTGAAGCTCGCGAAGGACACGCTCACCACCACGAAGAGCACGCTGGAGACGGCGCGCGACGGCAACAAGCTGGTGAAGAGCTACCGCGCCGCGAGCACCGCGTTCCGAGCGGAGCTGCCGAACGCGGAGAGGTCGCTCGTGCGCAAGGTCGCGGTGACCGCCGCGAAGACTGCGTTCACCGAGAACGCCGGCACCGTGAAGGCCGCGGTGAGGGCTGCGTCGAAGTCCGTCGTCGAGACGAGCAGCACGAGCGTGGCGCGGCTGGCTGGAACGGCGGAGCGGAGCGTCGCTCGGGCGTCGCTGCGGGCGGCGGAGAAGGGCGCGGCGCACGCGGCGGTTGAAGCGGCGGCGCACGCTGCGGGTGGAACGCTGGCGCGCGCGGCGGGGCGGTTCGCTCCGGGCGTGAACGTCGCGCTCGCGGCGTACGACACGTACCAGGCATACAAGGACGTGCGAGATCCGAACGCGAGCGTCGGCAGGAAGGCGACCTCGGTCATCACCGCGGTGGGCTCGATCGCGGCTGCGACGAACATCCCGGTGGTCAGTCAGATCGGCGCGGGCGTGTCGACCGTGAGCTCGCTGGTCGGCGGCTTCTTCTTCTCGAAATAGTCGATGACGGAGCTCAAATTGCCGGAGGTCAAAGCGCCTTCGCTGGAGAAGCTCGAGGTCCGCGTCCCGAAGCCGGAGGACATCTCCGAAGCGGAGGTGGCCACGCGGCTGCACGAGCTCGTGCGCGAACACGCGAAGAAGAAAGACCGCGTGCCGGGCGAGAAGATTCAGCGCGGCGACGACGTGCAGGTGGACATCCTCGGCTACGCGAACGGGAAGCTGATTCCGTTCAGCGCGAGGTTCGATCAGTGGCTGGAGGTCGGCCCGATTCCGGAGCTCCCCGGCCTCACCGAGGCGATCGAAGGGGCGAGCGTCGGCGACAGCGTCGAGGTGGATGTCCAGCTCCACGACGACTATCCCGCGCCCGCGTTCGCGGGAAAGCGAGCGTCGTTCCTGCTGGATGTGAAGGCCGCGCGCGAGGTGAAGACAGTGGGCGCGGAGGATCCGAAGTTTTTGAAAGCTGTGAATCGCGGGAAGACCGTCGAGGAGCTCCTGGCGTCGATCATCGAGGAGCTGGAGGACTCGGTGGCGGATGAGCTGTGGGTGGTCGCGCAGAACCTGGTGCTGGATGAGCTCGTGAAGCGCGCGGATCCGTCAGTGCCCGATCAGCTCGTGGACGAAGAGATCCGCAGGCGCTGGGAGGCGGCCGAGGGCAGGTTCCTCGTGAACAAGAAGTTCGATGACGCCGAGCTGCGCGAGGCGCTCTCGCTCTGGATGAACGACGAGGCGGTGCGTGCGGACGCGTGGCGACGGGTGGCGATCGCGATGACGCTGAAAGCGATAGCGCAGCGCGATCGGATTGCTCCCAATGCCGAGGAGCTGAAGGAGCTCATCTCTGTGGCAGCGAAGAGCGCGGGGCTCGAGCCCGAGGACATGCGGCGCGTGCTCGCGACCAACGGTGACGCGCTGGAGACGACCGGCTGGCACCTGGCCGCCGTCGCGCACGTGATGAAGCACGCGAAGGTGACGTTCGGCTAATTCAGGGCGAAGTGGTGCCAGCGATCGAAGCCGAGCAGCTTCGCTCCCACGCCGTTGAGCACGCACGACAGCGCCGTCCCGCCGACGACCCACCCGAGCAGCCGGTCCC
>JBJMQN010000411.1:0-6243 GCA_045802665.1 Myxococcaceae bacterium
GACGGTGCAGATGCAGCTGGCGCAGACTTCCGTCGAAGAGGCGCAGCTCATCACGGTGAGGAACACCACCTTCACCGTCCCGGCAGGCGCGGTAGGCGTCGTGGCGACGCAGGACCAGTTCTTCGACAAGCCCGTTCGGGTCTTCGCGCTGTTCCCGCACATGCACTTCCTCGGAAAGTCAGTGAGCGTGAGCAAATACTCCGGACCGAACACCGACCTGCTGATCGACATCCCGCACTGGCAGTTCCCGTGGCAGGGCGACTACCTGCTCGAGACGCCGGTGGACTTCGCGCCGGGCGACAAGCTGCAAGTGCGCTGCGTCTTCGACAACTCAGCGGCGAATCAGCCGTACGTGAGAGGTCAGCAGCAACAGCCGAAGACCGTGGGCTGGGGAGATGGGGCGCTCGACGAGATGTGCCTCGCGTACGTGTACCTGGTGCCGCAGCAGCAGTGAGTCAGTCCCCGAAGCAGGGGACGCTGAGGTGACGGGCTGCAGCCCGCTTCGATCGGCCCTCAGTCGACCCGCGCGCGCAGCAGCACTTCCAGGTTCTGGTCTTCCCAGCGCTGGGCGCGGGCGAAGTCGTGGAACTTGCGCTCGGCTTCGAGGAACTCGGGCGTGTGCACGCAGCGGCGGCCGTCCTCGCCTCTTCGCACGCGGTGCACGTGGTGGAGCATCTCGTGGAAGACGATCCACTCCACGAAGTAGCGCGGCACGTTCGGCTGATCGAGCGCCGGATGGATCCGGATCACCTTCGAGTCCGACGAGTAGCTGCCCATCTTGATGCTCTTGCGCGGCAGCCGCGTCTTCGGCGCCGGGCCGTACGTGATCGTCGCGGCGACGCGGTTCCGGAAGTAGCGCTGGTTGAGCTGTTCGAAGATGCGCGCGAGATCGTGCGTGTGTCCGCGCGGCTCAATCTTCAGCCGCTTCCGGAGCAGCGCCGGCGGCAGCCTGCGGATGAGCGCCTTGTTGCGTTCGATGTACCGGTCCAGCGCCGCGGAGGCCTGCGCGTCGCCCGTTCGCACGAAGCTCGCGAGCTGCGAGAGCGCCTCATCCGGCGCGCCGAGGAACATGTGATGGAGCCGCAGCCGCCAGAGCCCTCGCTCCTTGCTGAAGGTCACCATCGTGTGCGTGTTGTCGTGGATCTCCACGAGCACGCGGCCGCGCATCCGCGACTTGAGCCGCCGCTGCAGCACGCGCCGCCAGACCCGAACCAGTGCGTGCGAGTCCACCGAGAGCCGCCCGGGCCGCCCCAGCTTGGCGAAGGCGTAAGTCCGCTGCTTCCTTGATCTTTTCTGCGATTTTGAGGCGCGCATGAGACGGAGCCGGATTCTACGGGCCGCGCTGACACCGCTCAACGGGTCAAAAAGGGAGACTTTCCCCAGCAAGTCCAAGACGTTGCACCGTCTCAACCCGCACGGATGCTCGTACGCTCAGCAGCCATGGGAGCAGGAAACCCCAGCTACTTCGAGCACTTGAGAACGATGGTCTGCGTAGACCGTCCGCGGGCGACTTTTTCGGTCCGGTTCTCGGTCCGCGAGCCACGTGCCGGGCAGCGATAGGTGAAGCGCAGCGCTCCGGCCGCATAGCGGTACTGCTTGCCCGGGACGACGGACTGCTTGCCGACTTTGATTTGCGTTCCGGCGGGCGCCTTGAAGATGACCGCGGTCTTGTCCGGCGCGGAGTGCTGCTTTTGCTCCGGCGGCGGCTCCTGCGCCTGATCCTGATTGTCCATCGCCTGCTCGTCGCTGTTCGCGGCGAGCTGGAGGCCCGCGTCCGGCTTCGCGGCGTTCTCTTCCGCGGTCTTCTGCGGATCGACCTTCGGAGTGACGACGGGAGTCGCGCCGGTCTGATCGTCGCGCGGCTCGGGCTGCTGCTGCTTCGGATGAAGCTTCTCGACCGGCGGCCGCGTGGGCGTCTCGTCGTGACCGCGCGTGCGGGAGATGATCACCGCGACGAGCGCGATGAGGCCCGCCACGAGCAGGCTCACCGCCACGATCATCGCGGTGCGTTCGTTGTCGAGCCACCCGGTGAGCTTCGGCAGCTTGCCGATGCGGGAGAGCCGGAAGTCCGCGGTGGATTCGTCTTCGTCGCGGTCGGGCGGTCGCGGCGGCTGCTTCGGGTTCGGCCTCGAGGTGACCTTCGAGCTCTGCGCGGTGTGCTTGCGGCGCTCGTTCGCGGTGGACGGCTCCTGCGGCAGCACCGGCGCGTCGAAAACGGGCGCGGGCGACTTGCGCTCGCCGCGCGTGACGGGCGGCGGCGGCGGGGACTCGTTCGTCGGCGTGAACCCGCCTGTCGGCCTTCGGCCTTTGAAGGAGCTGACGGACGGGGTGGGCTGGCTCGCCTCGCTGTGCTCTTCCGCATCCGCCGGCTCCGGAGGACCGAGCCGCGTGGACTCGTCCGCCATCTGGGTACGTTCGTCGCTCGCGCCCGCCTGCGCGTAGTTCACGCCGCTGCCCCGGCGCTGAGGGAGGGGCGCCGCGAACGCTCGCGCGATGTCCTCGGGGCGAGCGGTCTGCGTCCTCGGCTCGTTGTCCTCGTCCTCTTGCGCTCGCGCGTCCGGTGCGGTGGGCCGCGTGACCTCGGCGTCTCCTCGCGGGCCGGTGAGCGGCATCTTGAACTTGTCCGACGAGGTGGAGGCGGTGGTGTCCTCGGGCTCCTGATCGGGGACCGGTGGGCCGGGGCGCTCCGGGAGGTTCACCATCGTGCGGTCGTCTTCATTGCCGAAGAGCCGCGCGATGTACGTCTTCAGCCCGAACTGATTCATCGGCAGCGACTGAGTGACGAAGTCGTCGAGGTCGTCGCGGATCTCGCCCGCCTGCTGGTAGCGGCGGGTGCGATCCTTCGCCATGCACTTGGTGATGATCCGCGAGAGCCCGAGCGGAAAATCCGAACGCACCAGATGCGGCGGCGGCGGCTCCTCATTCCGGATCGCGAGGATCACCGCCTCCGTCGTCGTCTTCGCGAACGGGCTCTTCCCGGTGGTGATCTCGTACAGCATCGTGCCGACGGCGAAGAGATCCGCGCGGTGATCGAGCCGCTCCTGCGTGAGCTGCTCCGGGGCGAGGTAGAGGTACTTGCCCTTGATGACGCCGGGCTTGCTGCGCTCGACCACGGCGGACGCCTTCGCGATGCCGAAGTCCACGAGCTTCACGTCGCCGGTGTACGCGACCATCACGTTCTGCGGGCTGATGTCGCGGTGGATGAGCTCGAGCGGCTTTCCATCCAGCCCCACTCGATTGTGCGCGTAGTGAAGCCCGTCGCAGATCCGCGCCACGATGTACGCCCCCACGGCGAACGGGACGCTCTGCTGCCGCTTCTGCTCCTGCTGCAGCACTCGACGCAGGTCGATGCCGTCGAGGAACTCCATCGCGATGAAGATGTGCTCGCCGAGCTTCCCGAGCTCCTTCACCTCGACGATGTTGCGATGGTGCAGCTGCGCGGCGATGCGCGCCTCGTCCAGGAACATCTGAACGAACTCGGGCTCAGAGGCGAGGTACGGCAGGATCCGCTTGATGACGACGAGCTTCTTGGTGCGCGAATCCTCGGCAAGGAACAGCTCCGCCATCCCGCCCACCGCGATGCGCTTGAGCAGGAAGTAATCCCCGAACGGGATGGCTTGCTGTTGTGCCGGTACCGCGATGGCAAAGCTCCCTTGTGGAGAAACGGTGCGAGGTCACCCAACGTAAGACGCCATCACACCATTCACTCAGTACGAGTAGAACCCTTTCCCCACCTTCTTGCCCAGCCTTCCCGCGCGCACCATCTGCTTGAGGAGCTGCGGCGGACGAAACGCGGGGTTGCCCAGCTCCTTGTGGAGGTACTCGGCAATCGCCAATCGCACATCCAACCCCACGAGGTCGGTGAGCTTGAGCGGGCCCATCGGGTGGCCGTACCCGAGCTCCATCGCCCGGTCGATGTCCTCGGCCTTGCCCACACCCTCCTCCAGCATCCGAATCGCCTCCATCCCGAGCGCGATCCCCAGCCGCGAGGATGCGAACCCCGGGCTGTCCTGCACGAAGATGAGCTCCTTGCCGAGCTTCTGCCCCACGGCCTTCACGGTCGCGACGGTCTCGTCGGAGGTCTGAAACGCCCGGACGATCTCGAGCAGCTTCATCAGGTGCACGGGGTTGAAGAAGTGCATCCCCACGACGCGTTCCGGGTTCTTCGCGGTGGCGGCGATCTCGGTGAGCGAGAGGCTGCTCGTGTTGCTGGCGAGGATCGCGTCGGATGGGAGGAGCTGCGACAGGTCGCCGAAGATCTTCTGCTTGAGCTCGATCTTCTCGGGCGCCGCTTCGATCACCAGCTGGCAGCGTCCGAGGTCGCTGAAATTTTCGGTGACTGAGATCCGCGACAGCGCCTCGTCCATCGCGGGTTGCGCGACCTTCCCCTTCTTCACGCCGGCGCTCAGGTTCTCCTCGATCTTCGAGCGGCCCTTCTGAGCGAACTCGAGCTTCACGTCGTAGAGCACGATCTGGTAGCCAGCCGCCGCCGCGACGTGCGCGATGCCGTGGCCCATGGTGCCTGCGCCGATGACGCCGATGTTCTGGATGTCAGCCATCTTGAATCCTCGAATGTGAGAGCGGAATGGGACGCTGCGCTACTTCTTCGCCCGCTTCTCGAGGAACGCGGCCATGCGGTCATGCTTCTCCGGAGAATCGAACAGCAGCGCCTGCCCGAGCTTCTCGACGGACAGCGGATCCTGACCCCGAGCGCACGCATTCAGCGAGACCTTCGCCACCTGCACCGCGAGCGGCGCGTTCGTGGCGATGAGAGAAGCCATCTCCTGAGCAGCTCCGAGCGCCTGGCCGGAATCGACGAGCTTCTCGAAGAGGCCTATTGCGAACGCCTCGTCGGCGTCGAGGATGCGGCCGGTGAATACGAGCTCCTTCGCTCGGCCGAGACCTACGAGCCGGGGCAGCCGCCACGTCCCGCCCGCCGCCGGATAGATCCCGAGCGTCGTCTCAGGGAGCCCGACCTTCGCCGCCTTCGAGGCCACTCGGATGTCGCAGCACAGCGCGAGCTCGAGCCCGCCCCCGAGCGCAAAGCCGTCAATCGCCGCGATCGTCGGACGCGGAAAATCCTCCAGCTTCTGAAAAAGCGTCGCGTTGATCGCGAAGAACGCCTCGCGGTGCGTGCGAGCCTTCAGCTCGGCGATGTCCGCGCCACCGGCGAAAGCCTTGCCGCCCGCGCCGCTGAGCACGAGGGCACGGACGTCGTCGTTCGTGGAGAGCGCGTCGAGCTCGGCGGTCAGCGCCCGAACCATCTCGAGGTTGATGGCGTTGCGGACCTCGGGGCGGTTGAGCTCCACCGTCGCCACGAAATCCTTCACGCTGACGTTGATGATCGCCAAAGAGATCTCCAGTTAGACGAAGGGCCGCGCTGACGCATCTGCCAGCGCGGCCCAATTGTCAGCAGAGTGCGAGCTGGTTACTGCGCCGTACCGACCAGATCCACGGAGCACCTGGTGGGGTACAGCACGAACGTGTAGCCCGCGTCCGTCCCCGGCACGAAGCCCTTGGAGCTGCGGCAGCTGCTGCCCGAGCCGCCGTCGAGGCAGTACGAGTGCGAGTACGTGTCCCAGACGCCGGAGATGCCGTTGGGGAACGTCACGGTCTGGCCACTCTGCGCCGCCTTCAGCCAGTCGCAGCCCGTTTCGGTGCCCGCGTCGCGGAAGGTGAACAGGTTGTCCACCAGCACGCCGCCGGTGACTTCGAAGCCGTTCTCACCGGAGACGAAGTCCGGGCCACCATCGGTGGTGCTGCGGAAGCGCTCGAGCGCGGTCGGGTTCGCGTTGGTGATCGTCAGCGAGCCCGGGATGTGGACGTACTGGCCCTGGAAGCTCTTGTCCGCCTGAACCGCCCCGCCCTGCGCGTTGCCGAAGCCGGAGGGCACGTCGGTCGCCGTGGGAGGCGTGACGGTGGTGTCCGAGACGGTGATCTTCAGCTTGTTGCTGCCGCCGGGCGCGGGGAAGAGGTTGAAGCCGCTGGAGATGCCCTGACGGTACGCGGTGCGATCCGCGAAGTTCGAGTAGCGGCTGAACACGCCCTCAATCTTCACGACCTGCCCGGGCTGCGGCAGGTACTTCGGATAGACGCCGCCGTCGGAGAACAGCGCGATGTCGGTGAAGAACTTGTTCACGTAGATGGTCTGCGTGAGGTCGGACTGATCGGCGACCCACATGTCCACCGAGTAGTCGCCCTGGCTGCCCGTGCTCGATACGCCGACGTTGGTGATCACCACGC
>JBJMQN010000412.1:0-7034 GCA_045802665.1 Myxococcaceae bacterium
ACCTGGCCGTCGCTGGACGACGTGATCAAGAAGCTGCCGCATCTGAAGGCGATCCTCGTGGTGGGCGATCGCACCGGCACGCACCACGCGCACGTGCGGCAGTACGACGAAGAGCTCGCTGCGGCCACGCCGGATCCGTCCTTCGCGCCCACCCATCGCGACGACGCCGCGGTGTGGCTCTACACCTCAGGCTCGACCGGCTTTCCGAAGGCAGCGGTGCACAAGCAGCACGACTTCGTCTTCAACGCGCTGACGTACGGGCTGCCTATCCTCGGCTACACGGAGAAGGACGTCTGTCTGTCGGTGCCGAAGCTCGCGTTCGGCTACGCGCTTGGCTCGAACCTGCTCTTCCCACTTCTTGCTGGCGCGTCAGCGGTGATCTTCCCGGACAAGCCCACGCCCGAAAAACTCTGCGCGCTCATCGGGAAGCACAAGCCGACGATCCTCACCGCGGTGCCGACGTCGCTGAATGCCGTATCGGCGAGTGAGATCGCGAAGAAGACCGACTTCTCTTCGCTCAAGCTCTGCATCAGCGCGGGCGAAGCGCTCCCCGCCGAGCTCTACAACCGCTGGAAGTCGGTCACCGGCGTGGAAGTGCTCGACGGAATCGGCAGCGCGGAGATGTTCCACATCTTCATCACCAACCGGATCGGCGACGTGAAGGTCGGCTCGCTCGGCCGAGTGGTCGAGGGCTACGACGCGAAGATCTGCGACGACGAGGGACGTGAAGTTCCACGCGGCGAGATCGGCACGCTGTGGATCCGCGGCGATTCGATGGCGCTCGAGTACTGGCAGCAGCACGAGAAGAGCAAGCACACCTTCCGCGGCGACTGGTGCGTGAGCGCTGACAAGTTCTACGAAGACGAGCAGGGCTACTTCTATTTCTGCGGCCGCGGCGACGACATGCTGAAGGTCTCGGGCAAGTGGCTGTCGCCGGTCGAAGTCGAGAACGTGCTCTTGCAACATCCCGCGGTGCGCGAGGCGGCGATCGTCGGGTTCAAGGACGCGGACGGGCTCGACAAGCCGAAGGCCTTCATCGTGGTGAACGAGTCGGTGCAGAAGAACGAGGCATTGGCGGAGGAGCTGAAGGCGCACGTGCGAGGGAAGCTCTCGCCGTTCAAAGCGCCGCGGCTCGTGGTCTTCATCGACGCGATGCCGAAGAGCGATCGCGGCAAGGTCTTGAAGACGCAGCTCCGGGGATAGCCGATGCCGTCGCTCTACGCTCGAGAGTTGTCGTGGCCTGCGGTGAAGCGCCTCGCGGAGGCGAACGCCGTGGCGCTGCTTCCGGTCGGGAGCACGGAGGCGCACGGGCCGCACCTGCCGCTCTCGGTGGACGTCGTCATCGCGGAGGAAGTGGCGCGTCGGACGGCGAAGCGTCTGTACGCGCGCGGCGAACGGGCGATCATCTTTCCGGCGATCAGCTACAGCCTGACGGACTTCGCGAACGGTTTCGCGGGCACGGTGAGCGTCTCGGCGCAGGTGAACGAGGCGTATCTGGTGGATGTGCTGGTGGGGATCGCTCGGCACGGGTTTCGGCGGATTGGCGTTCTCAATCACCACGTGGAGCCGGCGCACTTCAGTCTCGTGCACGCGGCGGCGAAGGCTGCGGCGCAGAAGTGCGGGGCCGGCATCGTCGTTCCGGATCATCGAAAGAAGCCGATTTCTCCGCGGCTTGGCGAAGAGTTCGTCACCGGGGGAAGCCACGCGGGCCGCTACGAGACGTCGCTGGTGCTCGCGGCCGCGAAGGAGCTCGTCGACGAATCCGTCCGCGCGTCGCTCCCCGACTTCGACATCAACCTCCCGGCGGCGATCAAGGGCGGCGCAAGAACGTTCGAGGAGTGTGGAGGTCATGAGGCGTACTTCGGCTCGCCGAAGAACGCGACCGTCGAAGAGGGCGACCGCCTCTATGAGGTGCTCGCCGACGTGAGTGAAGCAGCGGTGCTCGCGCTGCCGTAGCGGCGGAATCACTGGACGCCCGGATGTCGATGGGCGGGCGAGCGTTCAAGCGCTCGAACGTGTCTCGCCTACTCCTGATCCTGAACCCGAGGACGCACGCTTGGATCAACAGGAGGATTGGACATGGGTCTCGAGACACTTCTCATCTGGTTGGTCATTGGCCTCATCGCCGGCTGGCTTGCGTCTGCGGTGGTGGGTGGAGGCTTCGGCGTCGTCGGCGACATCGTGGTCGGCATCGTCGGCGCGTTCATTGGCGGATGGATCTTCCGCGGGCTCGGCGTCAGTGCGCCAGGCTCCGGCATCGTCGGCAGCATCGTGGTCGCATTCGTCGGAGCGTGCGTGCTGCTCCTGCTCTTGCGGCTCGTAAGCCGTGGTCGATCGCGACGCGTCATACCGTAGCGACGGCGCGTCACTGATCTGGAGGCCCGATGCGGTCCAATCCCGCGTCGGGCCTTCGTTCGTTTACGGAGTCCCGCCGTCCGCTTCGAACGGAGCGAGCTTCTCGCCGCCGGGCATGGAGATCGCGATCAGGATTCCGCCGATCGCCTCGCGGGTGAAAGCGGCGGGCATTCTGCGGATGATTCCTTCCGCGGGAGCGTCAGGGCCCATCAGCGCAGAAGGATCTGCGCCGGATTCCGAGATCGTCTTTCCGTCGCGCAGCACCGTCGATGCGAGCTGCGTACATCCGGATGAGTCGACCGACTTCTTCAACGACTCGACGCCGCCGAAGAGATCCTTCGGGATGACGGGAGCCATGTAGCTCGCCGGCACTGCGGCCTCCGCCATGCCGATGCAGGCGCCGACGGGAGGAGTGCCGCAGCTGCGCGCCTTCTCCGCGACCGCGGGTGACTGCGCGAGGTGCTGCAGCGATACGGACGCCCAGAGGACGTTCTTGAAGCGAGTCAGCTCGTCCTTCGTCATCGGCTGCCACTCGAGAGAGTGCAGCTCGGGATGCGCTTCGTACGCCGCGCGCTCGAAGGTGAGGAGCGTTGCGGCGATCACTCCACCGATGAGCGTGTCCGTTCGATACGAAAGCCACGCGAGCTGCTGCACGTCGCGACTCGCAGACACCGGATCCTTGCGAGCGATGCCATCCAGCAGCCGGTACTTCGCCCATGCCTGAAACGAAACGAACCAGGGCAGCGGCATCGCCATCGCATCGAATTTTCCGGGCACCCTGCCAGGCCAGTTGCTGATGTCCCATCGGTCGTACTTGTGGAGCTCCTTCATCCACGAGAAGTCGAGCTTCGAGACATCCAGCGGCTGAGTGAGCCACTCCTTCAGCTCCGCGTTCGTCTGCGGAAGGCCAGCGGGGATCACGAGAGGAGATCCGGGAGGCAGCGCGTGGCCCGGAGAGTTCTCCCACGCGACCCACTTGTTGAGCACCTCAGCCGCGTCGGCGGACGGGCGCTGAACGTGGAAGAACGGATCGCGAGAGAGCTTCGTCTGCTCCGCGCAGAAGTTGTCCACGACCGAGGCACCGAGCTGGCGCGCCTCGTAGATCGGCTTCTCGTATTTGCCCTTTAGGTAGTGCGTGAAGATCACGGTCCCGGCGATCGCGAGCAGGACGAGGACGCCTACGAGGGTAAGGAGAGCTCGGAGGAACTTCATGGAAGGCCTCTCGGATCGTTCACGGCACGCCAGCATCCAGGAACGGCGTCAGTTTGTCTGGCTGGACCGAATCCGAGAGCAGGAAGGTGCCGACTGCTTCACGCGAAAGCATGCGTGGCAGATGTCGAATCACCTTCTCGAGATCCGCATCGAGGCCGAAGGCGCCCCGAAGCGGCCCCGAGACGGGTGGCGATTCGATCAGCGAGCTTCCATCCTCGAGCATCACCTTCGCGAGCGGACTGCAGTCAGGCAACTCAACGGCTTTCCGCAGCGCGTTCAGCTCCTCCGAAAATTCTGAAGGGATCAGCGGTCCAACCTCCGCCGCGGCGAAGACCGCTTCATTCACTCCGATGCAACGCGAGACCGGTGGGGCACCGCAGGTCCGCGCCCGTTCGGCGATCGCCGTTGGGAGCGTGACCTGCTGAAGCATCGCGCCTCCCCACACCACTCGCCTCAAGCGATCGATCTGCTCGCGCGTCATGGGTTTCCAGTCGTCTCCGAACTCGAGATGGGCGTCGCGCGCGGAGCGATCGAGTCCCAGCAACATGGTCGCGCTCATTCCACCGAGGAGCGTGTCCGTTCGGTAGAAGAGCCAGGCCAACTGCCGGACATCGCGACTCGCGGAAGCAGGGTCCTTCCGAGCGATGCCATCGAGGAGCCGGTACTTCGCCCAGGCCGTCAACACGGACAAATTCGGCAAGAAAGGGAGCGAGAGGAGCTCAAACTTTCCAGAGGCTCCGGCACCACGCCAGTGACTGAGATCCCAACGGTCGTATCGATAGAGCTCCTTCATCCATCGGAAGTCGGCCTTCGACACGTCCAGCGGCTTTGTCAGCCAGTCCTCGATCTGGCCATTGGACTGCGGCAGCTCAGGCGGGATCGCGAGCGGTGATCCCGGAATTGGAGACGCCTTCCCTGCGTCCTCGAGCGGAAGCCACTTCCCGAAAAATTCCGATGCATCACCCGGCGTCCGCTGCTCATGAAAGAACGGATCGGCTGCCACCCTCCCCTGCTCCGCGCAGAAGTTGTCGATCACCAGAGTCGCAAGCTGGCGGCGCTCTTGAATCCGCACCTCGTAGACCTGCCTCCACCGCCGGCTGACGAGCAGGGCTGCCGCAATGACGAGCAGCACGACCACGCCAACGATCGCCAGGAACACGTGCAGCAAGCTGCCGCGAGGAGCTTTCACCCGATCAATTTGAACACGCGCTCAGGGCTCACGCGACCGCGAAGAATCTTCTCTCCGAGGTCCTCCGCCTTGAACTTCTCACCGAGCAGCGAGCGCGTCTTGTCGCCGAGGTAAATCTCCCCTCCTCGCGCGAGCGACTGCAGCCGGTCCGCCACGTTCACGGCATCTCCGATCACCGTGAAGTTCATTCGCTCTTCACTGCCCACGTTCCCCATCACCACGGTGCCGGAATTGAGCCCAATCCCGACATCCAGCGGCGCGAGCGACTTCTCTTTCCGCTCCGCGTTCACCTGACTGATGTGCGACTGCATCTTCAACGCCGCGGTGGCCGCGCTCCTCGCAGCCTCAGCAGGACCTCCGTCCGCGAACACGGCCATGATCTTGTCGCCGATGAACTTGTCGATCAGCCCGCCCTGGAGGCTGATCTGCTCGATCACGACGCGGAAGAACTGATTTAGAAGCTCGTGCAGCGCCTCGGGCTCCATCTTCTCCGCGATGCCGGTGAAGCCCCGCAGATCCGCGAACAGCACCGTGCAGTCTCGCCGCTCGCCTTCCAACCGCGACGGCTCCGCGCGCGATAACACGCGGTTCACGATCTCCCGCGACACGAAGCGCGAGAACGAATCGATCAGCAGCTCGCGTTCGGTGATGTCGTCGACGACGAACACCACGCCCTGCCTCGGGTCCCCCGGACTCGCTCCGCGCAGGTCCTCACCGCGCAGAAACAGATGCCGCGAGCGGCCATTCGGCAGCGTCACCAGGAGCTTGGTGAGCGGCAGGTGCCCCATCGTCCGCACCGCCTGGATCACCTCATCGTGCGGAATGCCCTTGATGTCCTTCAACGCCTCGGTGCCCTTCTTCCCGAGCACTGCTTCGGCGGGCAACCCGAGCAGCTCCTCCATCCGCGGGCTCCAGAACCGGATGATCTGCGACGGCGCCTCGGTGACGAACACGCCCGAGCTCAGGCTGTCGATCACGCGCTGGTTGAGCTCGCGCGCCGCGACGAGGAGCTTTTCGCGCTCGGCCGCATCGCGCCGCAGCTCCTGCTCGTGCATCCGAAGCTCTTCGTTCTGCCGCTGCAGCTCGGTGCTCTTCTGCTCGGCCTTCTGCACCATCCCCTGCGAGTAGACGTTCACCGCCGCGGAGA
Source organism: Myxococcaceae bacterium (assembly GCA_045802665.1). Lineage (GTDB taxonomy): Bacteria > Myxococcota > Myxococcia > Myxococcales > Myxococcaceae > JBJMQN01. Next base: position 5,904 of record JBJMQN010000412.1, read on the forward strand.
CGAGGTGCAGCATCGGCTCTTCGATCTCACGGAACGCACGGGAAAACTGCGGATCGTCTTTCGGCCCCAGCTGCCGGAGGACCTGCCGCATCACCGGGTACACGAGCAGCACCGCGCGCACGAAGTCCTGCGCGGAGAAGCCAGCCTTGATCCGCTCGGAGGCGATCTTCCCGATCCGGACGCGAAAGGCCTCGGGGGTCGTGCCGCCGCTCAGCGTGCTCAGGAAGTCGTCGAAGAGCCCTTCGCAGTGCTCGCGAAGTACATGCGTGGGCGACAACGCGTAGCGAGGAACGTCCGCCAGCACGCGCGCGACGATCTCGTCCACGATCGCGGTGCGTTGCTGCGTCAGAATGTCGAGCGCGGCGGAGCTCACGTGTGATCACTGTACAGGCCGGACTCGCGTTTGCTCCCGGAAACGCAATCGCCTGCCTGGGGCTTAAGTAAGGAAGAGTGGTAGCTCGCTCGCGATGAATGACTTGCGCTAATTCGTAGGCGTCCTTATAAGCCCATCGCCTTCCAAGGAGTGACACTTATGCAGCTCGAGTCCCTCAAAATGTTCTGCGACGTGGTGGAAACGGGTTCCTTCTCCCGCGCCGCGCAGCTCAACCACGTCACCCAATCCGCGGTCAGCCAGCAGATTCGCGCGCTGGAGAACCGCTACGAGCAGAAGCTGCTGAGCCGTTCCGCTCGGCAGGTCACGCCCACGCCCGCGGGCGAACGGCTGTTCCGCGGCTGCAAGGAGATCCTGTCCCGCTTCTCCGAGGTCGAGTCCGAGATCCGCGAGCAGTCGTCGGAAGTTCAGGGCACCTGCACCGTGTCCACCATCTACTCGGTCGGTCTGCACGAGCTGCAGAACATCCAGAAGTCGCTGCTCAAGTCGCACCAGCGCGTGAACATGCGGCTCAACTACCGCCGCTCGGATCAGGTCTACGACGACGTGATCCTGGGCGCGGCGGAGATTGGGCTCGTCGCGTATCCGAACCCGCGCGCGGGCGTGGACGTGCTGCCGTTCCGCGACGACAAGCTCGCGGTGGTCTGCGCGCCGAGCCATGCGGTGGCAAGCAAGAGCAAGGTCTCCCTCTCCGCCATCGCGGGCATGCCGTTCATCGCGTTCGATCGCGAAGCGCCCAC
>JBJMQN010000413.1:0-6006 GCA_045802665.1 Myxococcaceae bacterium
AGAAGAGGCCCGCTCGCAAGACCTCAGCGACAGCGAAGGCCCGCTCCGCGCGCTGATAGACGGCGTCGCGGCCCGCCACCCAGGGCCCGCTCTGGGCGCTGATAGGCGGCGTCGCGGTCCGGTCAACCGCGGCTACTTCAGCGTGTCCACATACTCGCGCTGAAACTCGTACACGATCTTCTTCCCGTCCGACGTCCACTCCTCGGTGAAGTGATCGCTGTCCTTGATGAGAAACGTCACGCCGGACAGATGCGAGCTCTTCGGCTCCGCCTCGAACTTGATCTTCCCCGGCTCCGTCTTCCCCTTCATGTGCGGCTGATTTCCCTGCGCGCAGTAGTGGTTCATCACGAGCTCGCCGCCCTCCACTGAGTACACGGCGGTCGTGAGGATCTTGCTGCGATCCTTCCCGGTCATCGTCTCCAGCAGCGCGGCATCGCCTCCGACGACCGTCAGCGAGAGGAACGTCGATCCCTCAATCTTGCTGTCCGCTCGCCAGTTGCCTTCCAGCGTTTTCAGCTTCTCGAAGCCCGCATTCGGGGTTCCGGCTCCTAAGACGACGGCGAACGCGAGGGCGAGGTGCATTGCGTCGACCTTGGCATGGTGCGTTCTCGGGTGTCGACATTCACTCCGGGGATAGTAGTGTCCGCCGGCCATGACGAACGGGTGGAGACCGCTGCTGTTGGCCCTGATCGTTGTTCCGTCGCTCGCGTTCGCGCAGGCCACTGCCGCTCCGTCGAAGGACAAGGAAGCAGAGACCTACAGCGAGATCGAACGGGGCGTTTATTTCGGCGTCGAGGGCGGCTTCAACTTCCTGCTCAACGCGCCCAACTCCGGCCCCAGCTCCTTGGGCCAGATGGCTGCCGTCGAGATCGGCTACGACATCGGCGACCGGCTCTCGATCGGCGGCTTCGTGCAGTTCTCCGCCAACCGAGCGGGCGCGGACTACTTCGGCAAGAGCGGCGGCGTGGCCTCCGGCGACTTCTCCGCGCTGGTCCCCGGTGCGGTGGTTCGCGGAAATCTCGTCGGGTTCAACGACAACCAGGAAGTGCGGCGCACGTGGATCTACGTGCGTGGCGGCGCGGGCTACGTCCTGTTCTCGCCGAAACAGCTCCTGCCTGATCCTGACATTCTCGTGTTCGCCGGGCCCGGCATCGAGTACTACACGCGGCTTCGGCATTTCTCCGTGGCGCTCGAAGTGACTGGTTCGTACCTCGTGACCTCTGGCTCTCTTGGTTTCCAGATCACGCCGAATCTGCGCTACGCGTTCTAACGAGGTAGCACTTGGCTGCAGAGAACTCCGGCAACAATCGGCCCGGCGCAGGCGCGGGCGGGCGAGGCGACCGTCCACGTGGTCCCGGTGGTGGTCCCGGCGGCGGACGTGACGGCGGTCGCGGTCCCGGCGGTCCCGGAGGTCCGGGCGGTCGCGAAGGTCGTGGCCCCGGCGGTCCGGGCGGCGGACGCGGCGGCGGGCGAGGTCGCGGCGAGGGCGGCCGCGGTGATCGTCGCGGAGGAAAAGGCGATCGCGGCGGCGGTTCCGATCGCGGCGGTGCCGAGTACCGCGTCGTCGCGGAGGTCTCTCACCTCGAGAAGGCGCTGACGAAGAAGGACTGGGCGTCGCAGAAGTCCTCGCTCGATTCGATCGCGAAGTCGCTTCGGCCGCTGCGGCTCAAGTCGCTCGAGCAGCTGGATCTCGGCGCGCGCGGGCGGCTGATGACCACGCTGCTCCGGCTGCAGCGTCAGCCGAAACCTGCTCCGGGTGAAGCACCTGCCGCTCCCGAAGGTGGCGCGCCTGCGGGTGACGCTGCGCCGGCGGAAGCTGCGCCGTCTGATGCTGCTCCCGCAGAGGCTGCGTCGTCTGATGCGGCTCCGGCGGAAGGCGCTGCGACCGAGACGGCCGCTCCTCCGTCCGAAGCTCCTGTCGAGCCCGCCGGGTCCGAGACCGCCGCTGCTGCTCCCGCTGCTCCCCAGAAGCCCGCGGAAGATCCCGGCCAGAAGGGCTGGGCGGACGTGATGTACGCGATCGGCCAGGTGTGGCGATCGGTCGGTGAATCGGAGCGAGCAAGGTCCGCGTTCTCCTCCAGCGGCCGCGAAGCGCGAGACGAAGCGCCGGTCTCCGACGAGCCCCGCGAAAGCAGCAGCTCCGAAGAGCGTCCCAAACACGATCGCGGCGAGCGCCCGCCCCGAGGTGAACGTCCTCCGCGCGGTGAGAAACCTCCTCGCGGCGAGAAGCCTGTTCGCGAGGACAAGGGCGACTGGAAGATCCGCGCGCGCGACATCGAAGAGTCTGGTCGCACGCGCGAAGCCGGCAAGATCCACGAGCAGCACAAGAACTACATCGAAGCGGCGCGCCTGTACGCCGTCGGCGGCGACAAGAAGAGCCAGCTTCGGGCGTTGGCGCTGGGCAAGGACAACGTCACCGCCCGCGCGATGATGAAGGAGATGAAGCCGGAGGAGTTCCGTCCGGTGCTCGAGCAGGCGCAGGCGTGGGAGCTCCTGATGGAGCACTACGTCGGCAACTCGGATTTCGACAGCGTCGCGCGGCTGTACGAACGCGCGCGACAGTTCGATCAGGCGGCTCTCGCGTGGGAGCGCGCCGGTAAGTTCGCCAACGCGCGCAAAGCGTTCGAACGAGCGAACGACGCGGCCGGTGCGGAGCGGATGCGCACGGCGGAAGTACAGAAGCTCATCGAACGCGGCGACAGGCTCGGCGCGGCGACGCTGCTCGTACAGACGAATCAGACGGACAAGGCGGTGGAGATCGTCTCCTCGCTGCCTCCGCCCAAGGCGTACCGCTTCCTCCAGCGGCTCAAGCTGGATGAAGAGGCGATGGCGCTCGCGCGGAAAGAGCTGGAGAAGGCGACGGCGGAGAACCGTCACTCCGCTCGCGCGCGGTGGTTGGAGATGCTTGGCGACAACGCGGCCGCGGCGGATGCCTGGCTGCAGGGCGACCGGAAGGACAAGGCGCTCCCTCTGTTCGAGCAGGCCGGCAACTGGGCTCGCGCGGCGGAGCTCGCCGAGGCGATCCTCCAATACGACAAGGCGGTCGAACTTTTCCGCAAGGCCGGTGACACGGCGAACGCAGATCGCGTCGCTGCTTTGCCGAAGCCCGCGGCCCCTGCGCCGACCCCGCCTCCCGACAAGGACTCCGAGGAGGGGGACGAGGCCCCGCCGGCTGGCTCGGAAGGGCAGTAAATGCTCTTGGGTTTCTGAGGTTTACGCAATTGCTGGGGGTAGGGTGTCCACGTAGAGTCCGGCGTCCGCTCTCGTGGGCGCCGCTCGTTCATGGAACCATCCCCGAAGCCCTCCGCCCCCTCGTTTTTCGAAGCTGAAGCAGCCCTTGAACGCGCGGGTCGCGTGGAGGAGTTGCTCAAGCTCTACGACTCGCGTTCGTACGAGGTCTCTTCGTCCGAGGCCGCCGGCCTGCTCACGAAGGCGGGAGAGCTCGCGCGCGATCGGCTGAAGAACGTGCAGCGCGCGGAGGAGTTTCTGCGAAGGGCGCTCCTGCTCGCGTCCGATCCGTCTCCCGCGCTTCACGGCCTGAAAGGTCTGTACGAGCAGCGGCAGGACTTCGGCGCTCTGGCGGAGACGCTGGAGAAGCTGGGCGCCGCGACCTCGGGCGTGAACGCCGCCGTGCTCTTCATGCGAGCGGCGGATCTCTTCGAGAACAAGCTCAGCCGGAAAGATCGCGCCGTCATCGCCGCGCAGCGAGCGATCCGCGCCGACAACAAGCAGCGTGACGCCTACCGGCTGGTCCGGCGGATGTTCCTCGGCGAGGGGCGCTTTACTTCCGCGCTGGACTCGCTCGATCGCGAACGCCTCGCGCTGGGCCCAGAAGGGCTCGCGGACGAGTACGGCTCTGTCGCGCTGCAGCTCGGCGACGACCCTTCGCAGCTCGAGCTCGCGCACCGCGCCGCCGACATCGCGCTCAATCTCAATCCCGAGCAGAAGGATGCCCTCGCGGCGAAGAAGGCTGTCGAGACGATCGAGCAGACCTGGCGCGACCGGGTCCGCACGCTGCGCACCGCTTCGCTGGAAGAGCGCGACCGCAAGAAGGCGGCGCGGATGTCGCTGGTCGTCGCGCGGCTCTACGCGTGGTTCGACGAGAAGGCCGGCGCGGCGAAGGTGAAGGAAGCGCTGGACCGCTGCTTTCTGCTCTGGCCCGGGATGCCCGAGGCGCTCGCGCTGGTGGAGCGGATGGCGGAGCGGAAGAAGAATCCGCAGCTCGCGCTCGACTTCTTCGCGCAGCAGATTTCGCAGGTGCGCGATCGCACCGCTCAGGTGGACATCTGGCTGCGCATCGGACTCATCCGGATCTCCGCGCTGGAGGATCGCGAAGGCGCGCTGAAGGCGTTCTCCGCGGCGGCAGCGGCGGATCCGTCTCGCGGTGACGCCTCGTCGCTGGCGGCCGAGTTGCTGATGGAGGACGGGCGCGCGGCGGACGGTGTCGCGGTGCTGGAGAAGCACCTCGCCACGTTGAAGGACAAGTGGGCGCAGGTCGCGCTGCGGATGCGGCTCGCGGATCTGTGCGGCGGGCGCGGCGCTCAGCCCGAGAAGGCGATCGAGCACCTCGACGCGGTGCTGAAGCTGGAGCCGTACAACGCGGAGGCCGCGTTCCGCCTCGCCCGGTTCGCGGCGGAGGCCGAGGACGAGAAGAGCCTCGCGCCGTATTTCGAGCTCGCGACGTTCGCGCGGCGGCCGCTGTCCGAGCGCGTGGCGCTGTGCGAATCCGTCTCCATGCTGCTCGAGGAGAAGGGCGACGAGAAGGGCGCCTTCCTCGCTCAGGCCCGAGCGCTGGAGCTGTCACCGCTTCGCCCCGGCGCGGTGGAGTCCGTGCTGGAGCTGGCGCAGAAATCCAACGCGCTGGAGCAGGCGGCCGTCTCGCTGCGCAAAGCGGCGGAGGGCGGGACCAACGCGGATGCTGCGGCGGCGGCGAACCTCTGGAAGGCGCTCGCGAAGCTGCTGAGCGGGGATGAGTCGAAGGCGGCGTGGGAGCAGGTCGCGAAGCTTCTGCCCCAGGATTCGGACGCGGCGGCCGCGCTGCAGGCGATTGCTGCCGCAGTGGAAGCGCCTCCGGACGAGCGGACGCTGCTCGAGCGCGAGGCGAAGACGCTGGAGAGCTCCGGCGGAAACGCGGAGCGGCTGGCGGAGATCTACCGGCGGCTGCTCGAGCAGAACCCGCACGATGACAGCGTGCTGCGGCGGCTGGGCGCGGCGTATGCGTCGATGTCGCGCTGGGACGAGGTCGCGAAGGTCGCGGCGCTCCTGTGCGAGCACAGCCAGACGAAGGAAGAGAAGCTCGAGTGGACCGCTCGGCTCGCTTCGCTCTACGCGGACCGGCTGGACCGAAAAGAGGAAGCGGCGAAGCTGTATCTGCAGCACTTCGAGCAGGCCGGCGCGACTCCGGCGACCACCGCTGCGCTGGAGAAGCTCCAGTCCTCGGGCGTGATGACGGCGGAGATCTCGCGGGCCCTGGGCGCGCACTTCGCGATGGGCGGAGATCCGCAGCGGCTGGTTGCGGCGCTGCTCGTTCAGCTCTCCACGGCAACCGGCAAGGAAGAGCAGAAGCGGATCCTCCTGCAGCTCGCGTCTGCTCACGAGCAGAAGCTCGCGGACAGGCGCGCGGCGTTCGGCTTCATGCTCCGGGCGCTGGCGATCGAGCCCGAGGACGAGACGGTTCGCGAGTTCGCGCTGGAGACCGCGCGCGAGATGTCCGCGCAGGTGGAGCTCGCGCGCACGCTGCTCGAGCTTGGCTCGAAGAGCTCCGGCGCTGCGGGGTTGGCGCTTTCGCTCGCGGCCGCTTCCATCGCGGAGGAGGGCGACAGCTCCGAGCTGTCCGCATCCGCGCTGGAGCAGGCGCTGACGTTCGAGGGCGAGAACCTCGAGGTTCTTGCCCGGCTGGGCGCGCTCTGGAAATCGCTTGGAAGGTTGGCGGACGCGGAGGGACTGCTCCGCAAGCGCATCCAGCTCGCCTCCCGCGGCTCGGCGCTCCTCTCGCCGCTTCCTTTG
>JBJMQN010000414.1:0-6348 GCA_045802665.1 Myxococcaceae bacterium
AAGCCTTCGACGACTTCAAGAGCTGGGGCGAAGTGCACCCGAAAGACGGGCAGCTGTTTCTGATCGTCGAGGGCGAGAAGCCGGGGACGGACGCAGGCCTCGGCGTGCTGCTGGCGGTGCTCGTCGCGTTCGTAGCGCTCAACGCGTACTTCCTGGTGAGAGCGCTGCGAGCGAAACCGCGGACCGCGTGATCGGCACGGAGCTACTCCCAATCTGGGAGTGCGGGGCCGTCAGCTGGTCGATCCGGCGCTAGCGGCGCCGTCGCCGGGCGATCCACAGCGCGGCGATGCCGGGCACCAGCACGAGCGGATCGACCGACGAGCAGTGGCAGCCACCCGAATCCGCCGAGCTGAGATTCTCCACTCCGCTTCCTCCGCCAATCGAGTCCAGCGCGATCGGCTCGCCAGCATCGACTTCACCCGCATCCGGAACGCCTGCGTCGTTGCGAGTTCCCCCGTCCGCCTTCGTGCCGCCGTCCGTCTTCGTCCCCGCATCGGCCGTTCCCGCATCCGGCACTCCGGCGTCAGGTTTCAGGCACGACGAGACGTGCACGGATCTCGTGTTCGCGCAGGTCGTGGGCGAGTTGCAGTTGGGCTCGGGGAGATCCGGCGGAGACGAGCCGGTGCCGATCGCGGAGAGCGCTGGGTAGGCGACCTTGGTGCTGGTCCAGTAGGTGGTGCTGCTCGGGAACTCCATCCAGCCGAGCACCTTCTCCTGATACGGCGCGGAGCCACCGACGGACGGGTTCCACACGCCGCGGTTCGCGCTGAAGCTGGGGTTGTTCGGGTTGTTCGAGTAGCTGAGCCCGTTGTACGCCCAGACCGCCGTGTACCAGTCCTCGATGATGGTGGGCTGGTTGTCGCCGACGCAGTTCGTCGCTCGCCACTTGCCGGCGAGGATGCTCGCGCCGGTGGCCATGTTGTACGTCGGCTCGGAAGCGACGCGCGTGCGGTTGAAGGAGGGCGTCTCGCCGGTGTGCATGCCGCTCGTGACCTGGCCTACGCCGTAGCCGCAGTCGAACGAGATGATCGTGCGCGAGCTCTTCCCGGCCTCGTCCGCGGGCGTCGTCGGCGCGCAGAACTGGCGCCAGCCGGACTCCTGCATTGCTATCGCTTTGACGAGCTCGCACGGAAACTTCGCCGGCACCTGAGTCGTGGCCTGCGGATTGCCACAGCCGGAGCCGATGTCCGCGATGGGAGGGCCGTTGCTACCCCATGCGTTAGGCCCGGAGGAGATGACCGCGAAGATGCTCTGCCACTCTGCGGTGGTCGGGTTCGTTCCGACGATCGCTTCGATGCCGCAGTTGTACGTGTTGCTGCTGCTGGACAGCGTGTAGCAGGGGCAAGCGGCTCGAGCGGAGGACGGCAGCAGCATCAGCGCGGCGACCAGAACCGTCACGCTCATTGCGGCGATGCGGTTGCGCGCAGACGCCGGAGCCTGCGCGTCGCCCATGATTGCCGGCGTCGAACAGGGCCGCATCACGGCAGCACCCCCAGCACGTCGGCGCGCACGTTCGGCGGCAGCGGGACCGCTCGCAGCTCGTTCGAGCGCAGGTCCAGCAGGAACGGAGAGGAGAAGCTGCTCGGAACCGTGTGAAGTCCAGCGGCCCAGCTGCCATCCGCGCTCCACGCGAGAACCTCATCCGCGCCTTCACCGAAGGGGCAGGGGATCTCCCGGCCGTCGTCCAGCGAGAGTCCGCGCGCGCCGAAGCGGTTGAACGAAATTGCGGAGCCCAGCGGCGACGCGAAGAGCGCGATCGTCGGCTCGCGCACCACCTCGGTCCGGCTGCCGGTGGAGAGCTCCATTTTCATGACGCGCCAGTCGTCCAGCGTCTCCGGGACGTGCTGCGTGAACGTCATCCACTTGCCGCCCGCTGCGACTCGGAAATCCCGGGCGAGCCGCAGGTCCGGAATCACCGTGCGCGCGTTTCCAGTGGTGAGATCGATCGCTCGAAGCGGGGTCGCGCCGGGCCCGAGGTCGTAGACGATCACCTCGTTGCCGGCGACGCCCGCGATGAACGACAGATATCCGCGCGTGCGCCAGACGGTTCGAGCCTCGCCAGTCACGGGCGACACCGCATCGACCGTGATCTCATCCATCCGCAGCGGCTGGGAGATGCCCTTCACCGGCTCCGGTTCGATGCCGGCGATTCCGCGCGTGACCAGCAGCTCGCCGGTCGGCGTCAGGAACGGGCGGGTCGAGGCGTAAACGCGATCCGCCAGCGTCCTCACGGAGCCGTCATCACCGACGACCACCAGGCTCGAGTCCCAGGATCGATCGCGCGTCGGCGTGGTCTCCGCGATCAGCGCGGCCGACTTTCCGTCCGGGAGCAGAGTGCCCATCACGGTCGCGCCGGACAGATGGGAGATCGTGGCCCAGACGTGTTCGCGATCCACGATCTGCGTCGTGTCGCCGGTGGGCTCGGTCAGCGAGAGCAACACGTGCGGCACGTGCGCGGGCGCCGTGGAAGCGGCGATGGCCTGCGAACGGTGAACCGCGGCGAAGAAGAGCGCCGCCAGCAGGGCGAACGCGGCGACGTGGCGGCTGCGCAGAGGCATAGGCGGGGAAGTCTCTCCGCTCGGGCGCTCTGGGGGCAATTCTTCGGGTGCCGCGATGGACGCCGGTGTGTGTCACCGGCTGGAGGGCAGGCGAGCAGAAGCGAAAAAGCCCCGTCCGCGCGAGGAGGACGGGGCTTCCTGGACTGCGAATCCGCTAACCGCTAATCGCCGAAGGCGTCGTCGATCGCGGCGCGCTTGCCCGCGGGCTTCTCGGCCTTCGCCTTGGGCGCTGCCTTCTTTTTCGGGGCCGGAGCCTCGTCGTCGGCGCACGCATCAGCGATCGCCGCGCGCTTCGACGCAACCGGCTTCTCGTCGTCGCCGCCGAGCTGCGCGAGCCCGTTCTTCGCGGTGTTGTTGTTCGGGTCGTACGAGAGCGCCTTGCTGAACGCCTTCTTCGCGTTGCTCTCGTCGCCGCCCTTGAGGAACGCGTTCCCGCCGAGCGCATAGATGCGGCCCAGCTCGCGCTGAATCTCGGTGCCGTACTTGCCCCAGCCCGACGACAGCGTCTTGTCGATCTTCAGCGCCGCTTCGTAGTTCTTCACCGCGCCATTGGTGTTGTTGGAGTCGACCGCGTCCTTCGCCGCGTCGTACGCGCTCTGGAACTTCTCCAGCTTGCCCACGAGCTCCGAGTCGCCGGCCTTCTTCGCCAGCTCGATCGCCGCGCCCACGTTGCCCGCTTCGTACCGCGCCATGATCGCGCCGCGAGCACCGGACGGACTCGCCTTCGCGGAAGAATCGTCCTCCGCATCCTCTTCCTTCGCGGACGACTTCTTCGAGCTGGTCACCATCGCGACCTTCTTCGGCTCCGGCGTCTTCTTGACCTGACCCTTCGTCATGGCCACCGCGGAGACCGGCGATTCCTTCTCGACCTTCGCGACGGCGGGCTCGACCTCGGCCTGCTGTTCGTTCTGCTGCGCGGCCTTCTTCGCCTGCGCTTCCTTCTCGAGCTTCTGGATCTTCACCGACACTTCGTCTTCGGTGATCACCACCGGCGAGTCGGACTTCTTCGCGGCGAGCAGCGGCGCGTCCGTCTTGGACACCGGCTTCTTCGAAGGCAGCTCCTGGTACGACGGCTTCTGCGAGTGCAGGAGCGCGAACATCATCACCGCCGCGAGGCCGAAGCCCACCGCGCCAGCGAACAGCGCGACCTTCACCGCGCCGGACGTCGCCTTCCGCTTCGGGCGCGGCATCGCAACGCTGACCGACGCCGAGTCCGCCGCCTGAACCGGACCGCGCAGCTTGAGCAGCGCGTTGCCGCAGGCGATCTCGTCGCCGGGCTGCACTTCGACTTCGGTGTCCAGCTTCTGCCGGTTGACGTAGGTGCCGTTCTGGCTGCCGAGATCCTTCACGTAGAAGAACTCGCCCTTGCGCGTGATCTGCGCGTGGCGGCGGCTGATGGACGGGTGCTGCAGGCGGAGCTCGGAGACGGACGCTCGGCCGATGATGAGCAGACCCTGGCGAACCGGGACGAGCTGCCCTGCGCCCGGACCGCGCTCGACGTAGAGGAACGCCGGCTTGAAGCCCGGATCCGAGTGCGAGCCATCCTCATAGGAGGGCTGGAACTCTTCGTCCTGCTGCTTCACTTCGTAGACGGAGGTCGGGATGGCCTCTTCGGCCTTCCGCGGCGCCTTTCGAGCGGCTCCGTTCGAAGGAAACTGCGGGACGCGCTGCGGACGCGGATCATCCGCCTGCAGCGGGGTGACCTCGCCGTCGTCGAAAGGAAGCTCGACCGCAGCTTTCTTCACGGAGACGGGCGACGGCCGACGGGGACGGGATGGCTGTTTCGGGTTGGGAGCCATTGTGGGGGCGACTCCGTAGCAAGGTGGTGGCCACCTTGTTGTCGCACCTGTCGCCCGAAAGTTGCGTATTTCCGCCGACTTGCGGCCTCAGAAACCGAGAAACCGGGCCCACCTGCCAGTTTTTGACCGATCCACGGACAGATCGCCCCGGATCCGCCTGATTTCAGGACACCGGCGACACCCGACCGATTCGGCCCCGGACGGAAAAAAGCCTCTTACCCCTTTCTTCGCCTCGTTCCCGGACAGCCCCGGAGCGGCCCACAAATCCGGCCGGAAAAGGGACTCGAAAAAAGTCCTCTCACCCCTTTTTCAGTCCGCGCGGATCGCGCCGTCGATGGATGGGCGGGCGTGTAGAGTGCCGCGCCCCGAAAAGCCCCCGGAGGAAGACTTGGCGCCGCCGATCACCCTGCACAACACGCTCACCGGCCAGAAGGAGCCGCTGGTCCCGCTGAACCCGGGCGAGGTGCGCGTCTACGTGTGCGGCCCGACGGTCTACAGCTACGTGCACATCGGGAACGCTCGGACGTTCACGGCGTTCGACGTGGTCGTGCGGTACCTGCGCTACACGGGCCTGTCCGTTCGCTACGTCCGCAACTTCACCGACATCGACGACAAGATCATCAACGCGGCGAAGGAGACCGGCGAGACGGCAGCGCAGCTCGCCCAGCGCTTCATCGACATCTTCAACGAGGACGCGAAGGCGCTGAAGCTCATCGCGCCGGACGCCTCGCCGCGCGTCTCGGACAACCTGCCGGAGATTCTCCGGATCATCGAGAAGCTCATCTCGCGCGGCATCGCGTACGAGTCGCAGGGCGACGTCTACTTCCAGGTCTCGAAGTATCCGCAGTACGCGAAGCTCTCGAAGCGAAACCTCGACGACCTCCGCGCCGGCGACCGCGTTCAGCCCGGCGATCAGAAGCGGGAGCCGTTGGACTTCGCGCTCTGGAAGGCCGCCAAGCCAGGTGAGCCGTCGTGGGACAGCCCGTGGGGGAAGGGACGTCCCGGCTGGCACATCGAGTGCTCCGCGATGAGCGAGCGGTACCTCGGCGAAACCTTCGATCTCCACGGCGGCGGGATCGATCTCATCTTCCCGCACCACGAGAACGAAATAGCCCAGAGCGAAGGCGCGTCCGGCAAGCTGTTCTGCAAGTACTGGATGCACTGCAACTTCCTCGATCTCGAGGGCGCGAAGATGTCGAAGTCGCTCGGCAATGTCGTCCGGCTGCGCGACGCGCTCAGCAAGGTGGACGCGGAAGCCCTGCGCTTCTTCTTCCTCTCCACGCACTACCGGACCCCGCTCAACTTCAACGACAAGTCGCTGCAGGATGCCGAGACGCGGATGGAGTACTTCTACGAGACGCTCAAGAAGGTGGACGAGCGCATCACGGGAAAATCCTTCGGCGAGGGCGCGCTGCACGGCGAGAGCGGCAAGTGGCTGACCGAGTTCGAGGCCGCGATGTCGGACGACTTCAACTGGGCCTCCGCGCTGTCGCCGGTCTCCGCGATCTTCAACGCGATGAACGAGCTCACCGACAAGCCGCCCATCAAGGACAAGGCGGTCGTCGGCCGGACGCTCCTCGCGCTGCGCGAGGACGTTCGGAAGATGAGCGGCGTGCTCGGGCTGTTCGAGGATCCACCGTCCGAGTGGCTGCTCCGTCGCCGCGATCGGCTCGTCGCGGCGCGCGGCATCGACACCAAGAAGGTGGAGCAGCTCATCGAAGATCGCAAAGCCGCTCGAGCGGCGAAGAACTTCGCGGAGGCGGACCGGCTTCGCGGCGAGGCGAAGAGCCTGGGCGTGGAGATCATGGACACGCCACAGGGCACCAGCTGGAAGGTGCTCGGGTGAGGCGTGCCGGCTGCCCGTCGCCCGGTGGCGAGCCGAGGCGCCACGGAACTCTGTCAGCCACGACGCTGATCGCCGCGGCGCTCTTCGCGATCGCCTCCTTCGCCGCGCCCGCGGGGACGATCACCCCGCAGTTCAAGCAGGCTGC
>JBJMQN010000415.1:0-2845 GCA_045802665.1 Myxococcaceae bacterium
ACCAGCTGCCGTCCGGCGCCCGGGTGCGGACGAGGAGCATCACGGCGACGGAGATCGTCGCCACGAGGACGACGATGAGCGCGGCCCAGAGGATGGTCATCGTTTGCTCATGCTCGTCGGCCTCGCCCTCCCGGGATGAAAAGATCCCCCGATCGGGGCGGCAAGCGTAGCGGGCATTTCGGACGGCAATCGCCGCGGTCCAGACGATTCTCGCGGCCCGTTAGCACCGGTTTGCAGGGGTTTCGCGTTCGAGCAGCCGGCACACCAGAGCGAAGATCGCCGCGATCCAGGAACCTCCGGATGGGGGGTGGGCAGATCCCCATGTGCCCCTGACAATGTGGACATGGAATTCGCGGACAGAGCGGCAACGCCCGGACCACCATCCGCACGTTCAAGGATCTCGTCGAAGGACAGAACCTGACCGTGAAGCGCGTCACTTCGGTGGAAGGGCTCGCGAACGAGGTTCCTTCCGACGCGGCGGCGGTGATGGTGATCGGCCCGACGAAATCGCTGCTGCCGGAAGAGGCCGCGGCGATCACGCGCTACTTCCAGAAGGGCGGCCGCGTTCTTTATGCGCTGGAGCCCGGGACGGACGTGGACACCGCGGCGCTGCTCGCACCGCTGGGCCTCAAGCTGCTTCCGGACCTGCTCGCGAACGACGTGGCCTACGTGCCCGACGCGAGAGCGCCGTCGGATCGCGCGATCATCCGCACGGCTTCGTACTCGTCGCATCCGTCGCTCAACACGCTCAGCATGCTTGGGGCTCGCGCGCCGATGGGGTTCATCGAGGCGGCTGCCATCGAGGCAACCACGGACAAGCCGAAGGACGTGACGTTCGAGTTCACGGTGCACGCGCACGAGGCGACGTGGAACGACGTGAACCACAACTACATCTACGACGCCGGCCCCGAGGTCCGGAAGAAGTGGGAGCTCGCGGCGGCGGTGCGGAGTGGGGAAGGCCGTGCGATCGTCGTCGGTGACGCGGACGTGCTCAGCGATTACGTGCTCGGCAACGACGGCAACTACTACTTCGCGCTCGATTCGGTGAAGTGGCTGCTGGGCGACGAGGCGACGGCGGGCGCGATCAGCAATCAGCAGGACGTTCCCATCCAGCACACCCGGCAGCAGGACGTGTTCTGGTTCTATTCGACGATCTTCCTCGCGCCGGCGGTCGTGCTCGGGTTCGGGTTCTTCATGTCGCGTCGCCGTCCCAGGCGAGCGGCCCGCCACCCGGCTCAAACGGGAGGCAAGTCATGAGGGCGCAGGGCGTCTTCATCACCGGCGGGCTCGCGGTGGTTGGCCTCATCGCCGCGTACATGACCTGGCAGCGCGAGCCGGAGGACACGTCCGCCACCGCGACCGTGCTCGACATCAACAAGCGCGAGCTCGAGAAGGTCCGCTACGAGGATCAGACGAAGTGGCTGGAGCTGACCCGCCGCGAGGGCGAGGACAACGGCGTGTGGGTGCGCTCGGGCTTCAAGGAACTGCCGGATGCGGGCACGCCGACGCCGCTGCCAGATGGAGGAATGCCGCCCGCGCCGCCGCCGAAGCCGCCGGACCGAACGCTCATCGGCAACGAGGTCGCGGAGAAGCTGTTCCAGAAGTTCGCGCCGCTGCAGGCGACGCGCGCGCTGGGCGTGGTGGAGGAATCGAAGCTCGAGGAGCTCGGGCTCAAGACTCCGGTGAAGCACCTCACCGTGACGGCGCACGGCCGTGAAGAGCCGTTCGATCTCGGAACGTCCGCGATTGGCATCACCTCGGCGTACGCACGCAGCAAGGACGGGAAGGTTTATCTGCTCGTCGGCGGCATCGCGTCAGAGCTCGACATGGGCGCGTCCCGATTGCAGGACAGGCGCCTCCACACGTTCACCTCCGCCGAGTACGACGGGCTGAACGTCACGGTGCAGGGCAAGACGCGCGAGTTCGTCGTGGTGCCCGGCGCGGTGCCTACGCAGAACAAGCTCGCGGCGAAATCGAACCCCAGCGTGCCGGACGACTTCACGCGTAACTGGAGTCAGAAGATCTGGATGAGCTCCGCGACGGAGCTGCTCGGAAAAGGCGAGACACCACCGGGAGGAGAGCCCACGCCGCACTTCCGGATCGACTACTTCCGCGGCGGAAAAAAGCTCGGGTACTTCGAAGCGGCGCCCGTGGGCAACGACGTCTACGCGCGAACGGAGCACACCGCGAGTTGGGTCAAGCTCCAGCCGGGAGGCGAGGGGATCCTCGTCGAGGCGGACCGGGTGATGGACGAGGCGAGGAAGTAACCCTCCGTCACGGTCCGTCACGAGCAGCAGCTACACGCCGTTTAGCCTGGAGTAGCGCGACGCCCAAGCCTTCCTGCTGCGCTTCGTACCACTCGGCTGCGCCTTGCAGTTCCGCCTCGGCGTCGGGTTCAACACGAATGCGCCGGCTCACTTCGAGCGAAGCCGAGCGGCGATGCGGTCGTGAACCACCTGCCAGTCGTCGCCCTTCGGCCCCGCATCCCGGATCCGCTGGACGCGACGGTCGATTTCCTTGGCCCACGCGATGTCCGCGTCGGCATCTGGTTCGCCATCGACGCTGGCGATCAGCTCGGCAGCGACCCGCGCCCGCTCCTCAGCAGAGAGCTTCAGCGCGTCAGTGAGTACTTTGTCGGCCAGCTCGCTCATGCTGTTCTCGGTGGGTGGGTATCTGATGCCGAAGTGTAGTGCCTCCCCGCGCGCACGACCACCGGCTCAGCTACGTCGCCAACGCGGTCAGGATCTGCTCCTGGGTTCTTCGATCCGACGCGACAAGACCCGCCCAACACTCAACTCTCAACGCCCGCGTCTACTCCTTCGGCATCACCGACAACCACGTCGTC
>JBJMQN010000416.1:0-2336 GCA_045802665.1 Myxococcaceae bacterium
CAGCGCCACGAAGGGCCACTGCGCGGCTGGTGGATCGGCTACCGGCGCTCGGTCTGACTACAGCCCTGCTGCTCCGCGATAGAGCACCACCGCGGCGACTCCCACGAAGAGCACGAGGCAGATGATGAGCGGCGGATCCGAGAGCAGAACTTTCTCCGGACTTCCGCCCATGTTCCGCCGGTGCATCAGGAACAGGTAGCGGAAGAAGCCGTAGATGACGAACGGCACCGTGAACTTGAGGTCGTCGCTGCCCACGTGCTTCACCGTCTCGGCGGACACGGTGTAGAGGCCGTAGGCGAGGATGCAGCTCGCGGAAGTCACCGCGATGAACTGATCCAGCATCGGCAGCGAGTACTCGGAGAGGTTCGCCCGGTGCGCGCCCGCGTCTCCCTGCAGCGACGACAGCTCGTGCCGCCGCTTCGCGAAGCCCAGGAACAGCGCGAGCAGCAGCGTGCAGAGGTACAGCCAGTTCGTCGTGGGCTCCGAGATCGCCACGCCGCCGGCGATGACGCGGAGCACGAAGCCCACCGCGATCAGAAGCACGTCCAGAATCACGAGGTGCTTCAAGTACGTGGAGTACGCGATCTGCATCGCGACATAGCCCGCGAGCACTCCCGCGAACGCAGGCCGCACCCACCACGCCAATGAAAAACCGCCGGCCCAGAGCGTCGCGAGCATCGCGGCCGCGAGCGGCCCGCCGATGATCCCCGCTGCGATGGGCCGCAGCTTCTTCTCCGGATGGAGCCTGTCCTTCTCGCGATCGAGCCAGTCGTTGAGGATGTAGATGCCGCTCGCGACGAAGGAGAACGCGATCGCCGCGAGGATGGCTCGGAGCGTTTTTCCGGGGACGAGGAACGCCTTCGCGAACAGCAGCGGCGCGAGCACCGCCGCGTTCTTCGTCCACTGGCGGGGACGGAGTTGCTTCAGGATCGCTCGAGGCAGCGATGGACCCTTCGCCGACGAAGCCGGGGGAACCGGGTCCGACGGCGGAGCCACCGAGTGCAGCTCGGGCGCGGCGTTCGACATACGGGCTAGTTGCCGTTCGCTTTCCGGCGACCAACGCCGAAGTACGTGAAGCCCTTGTCCCGCATGAGTTGCGGGTCCAGCACGTTGCGGCCGTCGAAGAGCACCGGCTGCTTCATCAGCGCCTTCATGCGGTCGAAGTCAGGGTGGCGGAACTCGTTCCACTCGGTGACGAGGAAGAGCGCGTCCACGCCTTCCAGCGCTTCGTACGGCGTCGGCGCGTAGAGCACGCGATCACCGAACCGACGCTTGGCGACGCCCATCGCGACGGGGTCGTGGCAGAGCACCTTCGCGCCCTTGCCGAGCAGCCCTTCGATGAGCTCCACCGCCGGCGCCTCGCGCATGTCGTCCGTCTTCGGCTTGAACGCGAGGCCCCAGACGCCGAACGTCCGGCCCGCGAGCTCGCCGAAGTGCTTCTGCGCCTTGGCGATGAGCGACTTCTTCTGACGCTCGTTGGTGCGCTCGACGGCGCGGAGCAGATCGAACTCGATGCCGTGCTCGCGAGCGGTGGTGACCAGCGCCTTCACGTCCTTGGGGAAGCAGCTGCCGCCGTAGCCCACGCCCGGGAAGAGGAACGGGTAGCCGATGCGCTTGTCCGCGCCCATGCCCTTGCGCACGAAGTCCACGTCCGCGCCCACGCGTTCGCAGAGCGAGGCGATGTCGTTCATGAACGAGATGCGCGTCGCCAGCATCGCGTTCGCCGCGTACTTGGTGAGCTCCGCGGATCGGGTGTCCATGAACAGGATCGGATGCTCGGTGCGCACGAACGGCGCGTACAGCTCGCCCATCAGCTTCCGAGCGCGCTCCGTCTCGCAGCCGATCACCACGCGATCCGGCTTGAGGAAGTCGTCCAGCGCCGCGCCCTCTTTGAGGAACTCGGGGTTCGAGACGACGTCGAACTCGTGCTTGGTGACCTTGGCCACCTCCGCGCGAACCTTGTCCGCGGTGCCCACCGGCACGGTGCTCTTGTCGACGATGACCGTGTAGCCCTTCATCGCCTGCCCAATCTGCCGAGCGGCGGCGAGCACGTACTGCAGATCCGCCTCACCGGTCTCGCCCTCGGGCGTGCCCACCGCGATGAAGACGACCTGCGCGTTGGAGACCGCGGCAGAGAAGTCCGTGGTGAACGAGAGCCGCTGGCTCTTCACGTTCTTCTTCACCAGATCTTCGAGGCCCGGCTCGTAGATGGGAATGATCCCGTCGTTGAGCGCCTGAATCTTCTTCTGGTCGATGTCGACGCAGACGACGTCGTTGCCTGAGTCGGCGAAGCACGTCCCCGCCACCAGTCCCACATAGCCACTGCCGATGATTGC